>CAYOHG010000199.1:0-6381 GCA_964403685.1 uncultured Planctomycetales bacterium | reverse complement strand
CCAACGGCCGTGTCGAGTGACACCTCGACGGCGGGCGCGACCTCCAGCCGCTCGTGCCGCAGCCAGCGCAAAAACGCCGCCGATTCAACCCGCAAGTCCAGCTCGCACGAGCCATCGGAATAGAGCCGCAGGGGCCCGAAGCGCCGTAGACCAGCGATCCAGGCGTCCAGTCGAGTTGCCAACCGCGAATCGGCGGCCAGCCGAGTGCCGAGCGTCTCGCCGGCGTTCAATGGGACTCGCCAGAGCGACAGCGCCAGCGCGTTGCGCGCCCGGGCCAGCGCCAGAACTTCCAGCGCCGGCGGCCGTGAGCGTTCTGACTCGACCGGAGCGAAACGCGGCGACCGCGGCGCGATCGCCGTCTCAGCCGGGTCCACTTCTGTTGCCTGCGAGCTCGCGGCGGCCGGTGGGGGCCAGGTGGGCTCGCCGCGTGGAGACGATGCGGGCGTCGCTACCTGGGTTGCGGGAGCTGACGCGGGTTGAGATTCCGCCGGCGGCTCGTCAGTCGGGATTTCGTCGCGCGGGTCCGTCAGAGGCTGGTTGGGTTCGTTGGGTTCGGCTGGCGCCGCCAGTGCCGCGCAAGCTGGCGCCGGTGCAGCCGAGGCGAAACTCAGATTGGCCAGCGCGTTGAGCGGTGCGGCGGCCGCCAGCAGCCAGATCGCCGCCGCCACAAGCGGGAGCGCCCGAACCCGTTGCCGCTCAGTGCGCCTGCCATTCAGCGCCACACGAATTCGCCCCGCTCCGCGCTCCAGTCGTTGCCGAAGAATCCCGCCGCCCGCACGCCGGTCGCTCCGTTGAGCAGCATCTCCACGCCGAGGACGCAGAAATCCGGCAGATGCACGCCCGAAACGAAGTACGGCAGTCGCTCCGTGAGGCGCATTCCCGGCACACCGCTTCCGCTGACGACGCCGACGAGCGCTCGCTCGCTGCCCGGGCGCGGCCAGACGAACAGACACGCCATGTCGTCGCCGGTCAGGGTCCGATCGCCGAGCGCGACGCGCCCATTCTCAACCCGCGCCGGACAGCCTTGCAGCAGTCTCGTCCACGCGGCGTTGGTATTCGCATTGCCGTACAGGATCACGTTGCGGTCGAGTTCCGCGGTCGGGTCGAAAACGGTGTCGGCTAGCACGTCCAAGGAGCCGTTACCGCGGTAGCCAAACGTCTCGGCGTCGTAGCGGGCCTTGTTGAGCGCCCAGGCATTCTCGGCAACTCCGCCCTGCGTGCCATACACGAGCAGGAAACGGTGGTTGAACGCCTGGCGAAACGGTCCGCTGCGATGGGAGCCCTTGTACGTTGCGGCGGGCCGCGCCGTGACCGCCCAGGCACCGTCGGCCTTCGCCAGCCACAGCCGCGGTTCGTCGGCGGGCCAGGGCACCGGCGACAGCGTCTGTCCATCCAGCTCGATCGCCAGCGCTTCGCCGGGCTTGAGCACCGTTGCGTCGACGGTCTGGTCGCCTTCCTTGCGTTCGCGCTGCCGGCTGAGCTCGTTCAGGTCGAGCTCCAGGCGGGCTACGTTGGTCGTCTTGCCAAAGAACCGCCGGCCGGCCGCGTCCAGGCTCAACTCAACCGAGCTGGGCGCCAGCGCCTGCTCCTGCGCGTCGATCGAAACCCAGTGGCAGCGCGCCGAGACGGCGGGATTGACCGTCACGAATTCGACGCGACGAACGCTCTCGGGAGCCGGACGCACGTTGTCGCGCAGGAAGCGGAACAACGGCGGCCAGTCCATGCACTCGGCGCCCCACCAGTGCCCCGCGCCCGGGCGCTCGTAATAGGCGAAATTAGGGTGGAACTGGGCCAGTTGCGTCCGCATGGCGCGGGCCTGATCGACCGGCACGTTGTCATCCTGGTCGCCGTGCAGGACGTAGATCCCAAATGGCATGTAATTGCGCAGCATCGTCAGCGTGTCGCTCTGGAGTGCGGTCCGCCGAAGCAGCGCCTCAAGCGGGTCGGCTTCGCTAGGGCGGTCGTCGCCGACGTAGGAAGTGAAGCTGGTCCAGCCGGCGCTGGGCGCGATCGCCGCCCACTGATCGGGATAAACGGCCCCGAGGTACCAGGTGCCGTGCCCGCCCATCGAGTGCCCGGTCAGGTACGTTCGGGAGGGATCGACCTCGAACCGCTGGCGTGCCAGATCGAGTACCTCGAGTGCGTCCAGCCGACCCCAGTCCTCCCAGTCGAAGCCAAACGGCCGGCGATTGGTCGGAGCGACGACGTGTCCCCAGTCTTTCGGTGCGTACGAGCCGGCCTGACTGGTCGCCTCGACGCTGGCCCCGTGCAACGACAGGAACAGCGCCAGCGGGCCGCTGTGATTCTCCGGCGGATGCGCCGGCGTGACCGCGTAGTACTGCACGCTGCCGTCGATCGCGCTGACGAAGGTAGAGCGGTGCGGCTCGCGTGGTCCGCGCAGGGCCAGCTTCAGCACGATCGAGTCCAGCTCCGTGTCATCCGCTCGCAACAGCCGCACGGACACGTCGGCCGATTCTGCGGAAAACGTGTCCGGCGCGGGCATCTGAAAGCCGAGCTTGCGGGCGCTGCACGCGAGGATCGGGCCGACGACGGTCCGCAGCGGGGCGCTCTCGCCGCAACGGGCCTCGATTGTCAACCCGAAGAGCGCCTCGGCGGTGGCGTTGACCACCGGCACGGCCGCCCAGACGGGCGCGTTCTCGCCCACGACGAAATCGGCTAGCGTGTGATCATACGGGCTGAATGAAATGGACTTGGCCGGCTCGATCAGCTTCGCCGCCAGCCGCCCGCGCCCGCAGGCAAACAGCAGCGTGTTCGGTCCCGCTTGCAGCGCGATCGGCAGGCGCAGCCAACCGTGGCTGTAGGGATCGCCGGCGCGCGGCTCGCCGTTGACGTACACCATGCTGTGGCCGCTGGCTTCCAGCCAGACGATGGCCGGTTGCTCGCGGGTGACGGTCGCAAAGGCATAGCCGCCGCCGAGGGCCGCGTGTTCGAGCACGCCGGCTTCGTTTGCACTGGCCGCCTGCCAGGTGTGCGCGGAGCCATCGGGCGCCGTGACCGCGGCGCCCGCCGTGGGCGGCTGAAACGACCCGCGAACGATCGCATCGATGACGGCGTCGGTTTGAATAACGGCGCGCGCCGACCGGCCGACGGGATCGAGCACCAGGTACTCCCGCAGGAGCGTCTCACCGGGCGGACCGGCCGCATCCTGCTGTCCCAGCGCGACGCAGCTCACCAGCCCGGCGACCAACAAACGGATCAACCAGCGCGCCGATTTCGCACTCACGGCGGTTCCTTCCTTCGACCGCGCCGCCACCCGGCCGGAGCCACACCCTCCGGCGCGGGGACCGTTGCAACAGTGATTCGCTCCATGACGGCGATAGGCCTTGAGCGCGGACGATACCCGCCCGCGGACGCGAGCGGCAGTCCGCCGGGCGGGGTCGGGCGGGCGCCCGGCCGCGGCCGCGCGGGAAGGCTGGGCCGGCGGTATCCTGCGAAAGCTCACGAAAGCCCGTTCGAAAGGACCAGCCATGAATCACCGTTGGATCATCGCGATCGGACTTGTTGTGCTCGCCAGCAGCATCTGGGTTATCCCGGTAGGAGTCGCCCAGACACCGCCGGCCGCACCGACCGAGAGCGTGGCGCAGCGCGATCAGCGCATGCAGTGGTGGCGCGAGGCCCGCTTCGGGTTGTTCATTCACTGGGGCCTCTACGCCGTCCCGGCCGGCCAGTGGGACGGAAAACCGGCCAGCGGCACCGGCGAGTGGATCATGCGCAACGCGAAGATTCCGGTCAGCGAGTATGAGAAGCTGGCCGGCCAATTCAACCCGGTCAAGTTCGACGCCCGCCGCTGGGTGCAGATCGCCCGTGACGCCGGCATGCAGTACATCGTGATCACCAGCAAGCACCACGACGGCTTCTGCCTGTTTGAGACCCAGCAGACCGAGTACGACGTCATGGATGCGACGCCGTTCAAACGCGACATTCTTGCCGAACTGAGCCAGGCCTGCCGCGAAGCCGGCCTGCGGTTCTGCCTGTATCACTCGATCCTCGACTGGCACCATCCCGACTTCCTGCCGCGCCTGCCCTGGGACGCGCGCCCGGCCGAGGGGGCCGATTTCGACCGCTACACGGGCTACATGAAGAACCAGTTGCGCGAACTGGTTACGCAATACGGTCCGCTGGGCGTGCTGTGGTTCGACGGCGAATGGGAGGATTCCTGGACGCACGAGCGCGGCGCCGACCTGTACCGCTACGTCCTCGAGCTCCAGCCTGACATCATCATCAACAACCGCGTCGACAAGGGCCGCGCCGGCATGGCCGGCATGACCGTCGACGCGCAATTCGCCGGCGATTTCGGCACGCCTGAGCAGGAGATTCCCGCCAACGGGCTGCCCGGCGTCGACTGGGAAAGCTGCATGACAATGAACGACACCTGGGGCTTCCGCTCGGACGATCACAACTGGAAGTCCAGCGAGACCATGATTCGCATGTTGATCGACATCGCCAGCAAGGGCGGCAACTTCCTGCTGAACGTCGGCCCGACTGCCGCGGGCGAGATTCCGGCCCCTTCCGTTGAGCGGCTTGCCGCCATGGGAGCGTGGATGCGGTCCAACGAGGAGAGCATCCGCGGCACCAGCGCCAGCCCGTTTCGCCGAATGCCCTTCAACGGCCGCTGCACGGTGCGCGGGAAGCGGCTGTACCTGCACGTGTTCGAGTGGCCGGCCGATCACGTGCTGACGCTTGAGGGCGTTCGCAACAAGGCGGTTTTTGCCGATCTGCTGGCGAACGTTCGGGCGGAGTCGTCGCGCCCGAGGGGCAAGGGGTTGCCCATCCGCCAGGAGGCAACCAGCGTGCGGATCGAGTTGCCGCCAAACGCCGCGGACCCGGTCGCGACGGTCGTCGTGCTGGACCTCGACGGCCCACCGAACGTCGACAACACGTTTTTCGTGAGATCGGCGGCCGACGGCAGTTTTGTGCTGGCCGCGCGCGACGCGGACGTGCACGGGCACTCGGCCCGATACGAGCACGGCGACGGCAAGGACAACATCGGCTTCTGGACCGATGCGGGCGACTGGGTGAGCTGGACGCTGCGCTGCGAGCACACGGGCGAATACGACGTCAGCCTGGTGCTGGCCGCTCCGAACGACAGCGCCGGGGCTGAGTTTTCAGTCGAGCTGGGCTCACACAAGCTCGCGGGGCACGTTCCGCCGACGGGCTCCTGGACCGAGCGAAAGTCGCTTACGCTGGGACGGATCAAGCTCGACGCGGGTGACCAGGTGCTGGCGGTCCGGCCCCGGACCAAGCCGGGTTACGCCGTCATGAACCTGTTTGAAGTGAAGCTCAGTCCGGCGGCGGTGACACCGCGGTAGCGCCCGCATTCGGAGCCGGCGGGTAAACCGGCGGGGATGCACGCGGGACCGGCGTTCAGGTTGCCGGCCGGCGCTGGGCCAGCCAGTGCCCGTAGAAGCTCTGCAGCGCCACGTAGGCATAGCCGAAGATGAACAGCCCGAGAAACGGAATCGCGGCCGAGACACGCTCCACCCAGTTGTCGAAGAAGAAGAACGCGCCCAGAAAGGCGGCCAGGTAGGCGGCGATCGCCAGCTCGGCCCAGGCCTTCCATTGGCCGCGGAAGCGCAGCCCGCCGACGCGCGTTCGCCACTCCCGGGCGGCCTGCGAACCGACCCCCGCGCCGACCGCGACGCCGAACTTGGGCGTGCGAACGAACTCGCCGGATTCGCGCGCCAGCCCCTCGATCGCGGCAATGGCGTTGTTGACCGCGATCCCGATGCCGATCGCCATCAGGCCCGGCAGCGAGCGCGCAATCACCCACCAGGGCTGGGTGATCTGAATCTGGCTGGCGACGTAGAAACAGAGCGCCGACCCGGTGCCGACGAAGAACAACAGGAAGTCGAACCCCAAGCGCCAGAACGAGTGATCCGGCTCGACGGCCAGCTTGGCGAGCATGGCCGGCCCGACCAGCAGGCTCAGCAGCACCATCAGGATGTACACCATCCAACTGGTCAGGTGAAAGCACGCCTCCAGTTTCACGCGCCAATTGGGCGCCTCGCGCAGCACGCGCGGCAGAAGCTTCCGGCAGGTCTGCGCCCCACCCTTGGTCCAGCGATGCTGCTGGGCCTTGAAGGCGTTCATCTCCGGCGGCAGCTCGGCCGGGGCCGTCAGCTCGGGCAGGAAGACGAAGCGCCAGCCGCGAAGCTGCGCCCGGTAGGACAGGTCCAGGTCTTCGGTGAGCGTGTCGTGTTCCCAGCCGCCGGCGTCCAGAATCGCGCTGCGGCGCCAGATTCCGGCGGTCCCGTTGAAGCTCATGAACCGCCCGGAGCGGTTGCGGGCCGTGTGCTCAATCAGGAAGTGCCCATCGAGCAGCACGGCCTGCGTCCGCGTGAGCACCGAGTCGTCGCGGTT
>CAYOHG010000198.1:1624-6393 GCA_964403685.1 uncultured Planctomycetales bacterium | reverse complement strand
GGGACGGCTACGAGGGCGTCGTCAGCAAGAGACCAAGCGCCAGCGAGCTGGACCGCATTGAAGCACTGCTGGCCGACGCCGGCCGGGTCAAGAACACGATCGTTCAGTCGAACCTGCGGCTGGTGGTGAGCATCGCCAAGCGGCACCTTGGCCCGGGGCGCGACTTCTTCGAGCTGATCAGCGACGGAAACGTGTCGCTGATGCGGGCAGTCGACAAGTTCGACTTCACGCGCGGCTTCAAGTTCAGCACGTACGCATCGTGGGCGATCATGAAGAACTTCGCCCGCACGCTGCCCGAGCAGCAGATGCACCGCGAGCGCTACCAGACCGGCCGAGACGAGTTGCTGGAAATCGCTCCCGGCCCGCGGCACGAAGAGGCTGAAAGCGGCGTCGTCCCCGAGATTCGCACCGCCGTCGATCACATGCTCGGCGCGCTCGACGAACGCGAGCGCAACATTCTGCGACAGCGCTTCGGGCTCGATGGCGCGGGCGAGCCACAGACGCTCGAGCAGATCGGCCGGCGATTCGGCATCTCCAAGGAGCGCATCCGCCAGCTTGAATCTCGCGCCATGCAGAAGCTGCGGAGCGGTTTCGGCGCCGACGTGCAGCGGCTCATGACGGTCTGAGCGCTGCGCGGATTGGCGCGGAATTTCGCGCAGCGGGTTGGTGGCCGGCCGGTTCAGGCACGCTGAAGCCGCTCGCAAGCGGCTGCAAACGTCCGAGATCCCAGGGGTTGGCGATCCCACCTGCGCAGACACGCGCGGCGCTTTCCAATTTCTTCACCTTTCTCGCCGTTGATTTCCCTCGGCCGGCCTTCCTAGCACTTGGGTGATTGCGGCGGCCTTTACAGGGAGGCGCGCCGCGGAACACACACCAAGGCATGGGGGGAGGATCATGCGAACGAAGATTGTCTGCGCGCTCAGTCTGTCCGTGCTCATTTCGACGATGGGCGGCTGCCCGATCGGCGGCTCGCCAACCAACACCGCGCCGGTCGCCAGCGCCGGCCCGGATCAATCCGCCGCGCCGGGCGCCAGCGTGGTGCTGAGCGGCTCCGGCAGCGATGCGGAAGGCGACCCGCTGGCCTACCAGTGGAGCCAGATCAGCGGTCCATCGGTGTCGCTCAGTGGCGCCACGTCGGCCAGTGCCGCGTTCGTCGTGCCCGCATCGGCCGGCGGTCAGACGCTGGTCTTCGAACTCGAAGTCAGTGACCCGCAGGGCGCCGCGGACAGCGACACCGTCAACGTCGCGGTCAGCTCCGGCAGCGGGTCCGGCGGTGGCTCCGGCGGAACGAGCGGCAACACGAACCCCACGGTCAGTGCCGGAGCCGATCAGTCCGTGGACGGCGGTGATGCGGTCGCGATGAGTGCGACCGCCAGCGACCCGGACGGAGACGCGCTGACCTACGCGTGGGTTCAGACCGCAGGGACCGCCGTGACGCTCAGCGGTGCCACGACCGCCGCCGCCGGCTTCACCGCGCCGGATGTCAGCGGCACGCTGACGTTCCAGGTAACCGTAAGCGACGGGCGAGGCGGCAGCGCCAGCGACACCATCCTGATCGACGTGTACGCTACGCCGATCCTGTTCATCGCCAATTACCTGGGCGAGAACGTAACCGCCTATCTGGATCCCGCCGGCGTGAACGGCAACATCGCGCCCGATCTGAACCTTCAGGGCGGAAGTACGCAGCTCTCCAGCCCGGCGGACGCGGTCGTGAACAGCGCCGGCGAACTGGTTGTCGCGAACTTCGCCTCCGACGCCATCACCACCTACGCTGACGCCGACGCGCTCAACGGCAACGTAATGCCGTCGCGCAATGTGGCCGGTGCGGCGACCACGGTCGTCGACCCCAGCTCGCTGGCGATTGACAGCGCCAGCGACCTGGTCTTCGTTGCGGACGTGTTCAACGACGATATCAAGGTGTTCGCCAACGTTTCGCAGCCCAGCTTCGTCGGCAATCTGCCGCCGACGCGCGTTATCCGCACGACCACCAGCGGTGACATCGTCAACCCGCTGGGTGTGAATCTCGATTCGAACGGCAGCCTGTACGTGGCCAACAGTGGCTTTGCGAACATCCTGGTGTTCGAAAACGCCGGCGCGCTCAATGGTGACGTAACGCCGACGCGCATCATCACCAGCCCGGATTTTGCCGGCGCGATTCTGTACGACGTGTTCATCGACCTGGACGACCGGATGTACGTGGTCGACGGAACGGGCCGCGTGCTGATGTTCCAGGATGCATCGCTGCTCAATGGTGCTGTGCCGGCGGACCTGATTCTGACCAGCACGGTCCCCGGCGCGCTGCTCACGGCGATCGCGGTGGACAGCGGCCAGACCGGATATGTCGTCGATTACTTCAACGGCGCTGTGTACGTGTTCGACATGATTCACACGCTCAATGGCGCGATCCCGCCGGACCGCACCATCCAGGGCGCCGCGACGCAGCTTGCCGGCCCGATTCGGGTGTTCCTGCTGGAGCGGTAGGGTCGGTCGCATAGGTAGCAGCGCCTTCGGGGCGGACAAACAGCCGCGCGGGTCGGGAGCAGCTCCTGACCCGCGCGGTTCTCGTTTGCGCGCAAGCACACGCGAGGTGCGCCGCGGTTTGCTCTGATGGCAGTGCGTACGGCGGCGCGGGCCGCGGCCGGTCCGCTAGAGCGGAAGCGGGGTTGGGGCGGAATGGATGGGTAATAGTACCCAGTCATGGTTGCGAAGTGGGTGTTTAAAACCCACTCCGAGCAGATCGAGGCCGCAATCGAGGTTGTGAAGTGATTTGTAACAGTTTGCGCACAATCATGTTATGATTATCTGAGTAAAAATGCCCGCGCTCTGTGAATTCATGGCACACTTCGTGCCTGAGTTCACTCCGTTCGCGTCGCAGAAGGGGAGCCGACGCGGGCCCGATGGATGCCGGTCGCATCCAAAGCTGAAGGAGGCCGGGTCGTGCGGACAACAACAACAGCCTGATCGCCGGGCACGTCCGCGACGCCACGAACGTCGCGGATCCACAACAAACCTCGCCTGGCCGTCGGCCAAGCGGGACACACCGAAGAGCCAGCACCAGACGCCGTGAAAAACACCCGTCCGATTCAGAGCGGGCGCCGGGCCCGGGGGGAGCACCCGCGCGCCTGCTCGATCGGACGCTCCGCACGCCAAACCGAGAGGAGTCAGCATGAAGCGGTTGCTCGTGACGAGTTGTGTCGCGTATTTCCTGATCGTGGCGAACATCGCCGGCTGCCCGCAGGCCGGGCTGGATCCGAGTGGTGCGACGATCGCCGGCGGCACCGCCCAGATCGACGATGTCGAGCAGGACACCGACGTTGGCGGGGCCGACGACGCCGGTGATGCCGACGATGCCGGCGAGGCCGAACCGCCGCCGGCGAACGCCGCTCCGACGGTCGACGCCGGTGCCGATCAGTCCGTCGCAGCCAATGACGCAGTCATCCTCACGGCGACCGCCGCCGATGCGGATGGCGACACGCTGACCTATCTGTGGACGCAGACGGCCGGCACGCCGGTGTCCCTGAGCGGAGCGACGACCAGCGCCGCCGGCTTCGTCGCGCCGGAGTCCAGCGGCACCTTGACGTTTGAAGTGCTGGTTTCCGATGGGCAGGGTGGCAGCGACATGGACGCGGTTTCCATCGACGTGACGGCGACCCCGATCCTGTTCATCACGAACTACATGGCGCAGGGCGTGATTGCGTACGAGGATCCGGCCAGCCTGAGCGGCAACATTGCTCCAGACCTGAACCTTCAGGGCGCCAGCACGCAGCTCGGCGGACCGGCCGACCTGGTCGTCACGAGTACCGGCGAGATGCTCGTTGCCAACTACCTCAGCGCCGCCATCACTGCCTACGAAGATGCGCAGACGGCGCACGGTAACCTGGCCCCGGACGGCAACGTCGTCGGCGGCGCGACTCAGCTCGTGAATCCGACCTCGATCGCGCTGGAATCGACGTCCGACCGGGTTTTCGTCGCCGACCGTGTCGCCAACGACATCAAGGTGTACGAGGGTGCGTCGGAAGGTTCGTTCAACGGCAACCTGCCGCCGACGCGCCTGATCCGCACCACCACCAGCGGCGACCTGAACCAGCCGTTCGGGGTCAACCTGGACTCGGCCGGGAACCTGTATGTCGCGAACTCCGGTGCCGCCAACGTGCTGATGTTCGATTCCGCCGGCGGCTTGAACGGCGACGTAGCGCCGACCCGCATCCTGAACAGCCCGGATTTCGCCGGTGCGCTGATCTACGACGTGTTTGTGGACCTGGATGATCGGCTGTACGTGCTCGACGGCGCCGGCCGGGTGCTGATGTTCAACGGAGCAGCGAGCTTGAACGGGATGGCGCCGGCTGACGTGATCCTGACTGTCAATGCAGGGGGTCCGCTGCTGGCCTCGATCATCGTGGACCGCGAGCAGATCGGGTACGTGGTGGATGCGGGCAGCGATGCGATCTACTCGTTCGACGCGATTCACACCCGCAACGGTCTGGTGGCGCCAGACCGGACCATCCAGGGTCCGAACACGCAGATGAATCAACCGATGCGGATGTTCCTGATGGAGCGCTAGAACGACCGCAGCATCGGTAGCGAACGGGAACAGGGGGGAGCGCGCGGGTCCGGCGATCTGATCGTCCGGACCCGCTGCGATTTCAGGCTTGCGTCGATGAGCCGCCTGAATCAGACGGCAAAGAAGTCACAGCCGAGGGCGGCTGTGCTCCACGCGCACAGAAAGTCACAGCCGAGGGCGGCTGTGCTCCAATCGCACAGAAAGTCAC
>CAYOHG010000198.1:0-1524 GCA_964403685.1 uncultured Planctomycetales bacterium | reverse complement strand
CGCACAGAAAGTCACAGCCGAGGGCGGCTGTGCTCCAATCGCACAGAAAGTCACAGCCGAGGGCGGCTGTGCTCCAGGCGCACAGAAAGTCACAGCCGAGGGCGGCTGTGCTCCAATCGCACAGAAAGTCACAGCCGAGGGCGGCTGTGCTCCATTCTGGCGCGTGGCTAGCCGATGAGGCGTTTCAAGCCGAGCGACTTCCGCACGACTGTAAGCTGCCCCGCGTGCATCCACTCGTGTCCGGCGATGCTGAACATGAGCTGGCCGATGTCGCTGGCGAATCCTTCCAGCGGCTTGGGGACGGGGTTGGTCATCTCGGCTTCACTGGCGCCCTCGAACCACTGGGTCAGTCGATCGCGCACGTCGCCGGCGGCCTGCTTCAGCTCGGCAATCGGCGGGTACTGGCTGGGGTCGGGCGTTGGCGTCGAGCCCATGCCGAATTTTGGCGCCCAGGCTTCCGGCAGCTCGCTGGGTTCGCCGGTCAGCGACATCAGGAATAGCTCGTCCGCCCAGGCCAGGTGCCCCAGCGTCCACAGGGCGTGATTCCCGCCGGCCAGCGGCGCTGCGCAGAGCTTGCCTTCGGGAATGTCCGAGATCAGTTTCAGCAGCAGCGAGCGGGAAGTCTTGAGCGCTTCGAGTCCGCGGCGTCGCACCGAGTCGTGCATCTGTCGAGCCCTCTCCCAGTCCTGTCAAGACCGCTGGCAAAGCATGCCCCGGCTCGGTTAACGCCGCGCTAGCTCCGCGCTAAGCGCCTCGGGCGTGGTCGCCGGCTGCCGGCAGGCATATCCGACGCAAACATACACGGCGGGCAGGCCGTTGACCAATTCGCGGCCGTGCAGCAGGGGAGAGTCGATCGGGTGGGCCGTGTCGGCCGGATCGCGGTGCAGCAGCACGCGGTTGGGAAGGTACGATTCGCGGATTACGCGCAGCAGCGCCTGCGTCCGCTCATGATCGATGCGGCCGACCAGGGCCAGTTCGACGGGGTTGGATTGCTGAAACTCCAGGGCGGTCAGGAATCGTTCATACGCGTGCGGCGCCTCGGCCACTTTGGGCCCCAGATGCGCAACGGTTTTTGCGGCGATCTCACCAAGCCGCTCGTCGGCCAGCATGGTCCGCAAGCGCAACAGGTTCATGAGCTGGACGGCGTTGCCCGAGGGCGTGGCGCTGTCGCGCAAGTCCTTGCTGCGCACCAGCAGCGATCCGTGCCCGTCCGGCGTGAAGTAAAAGCCGCCACTGCCGGCATCGAAGAACAGAGCGATGGTTTGCTCGTTGAGCGCGACGGCTTCGTCGAGCCAGCGCCGCTGGAGGGTGGCTTCGTACAGCTCGAGCAGCCCGTCGATCAGGCCGGCGTAGTCCGTGAGAAAGGCTTGATCGCCGCGCCGGTCGCCGCGCGCGGTGCGCATTAGCCGTCCGTCGCGGCGCTGCTCGCGCAGCAGGTAGTCGGCGGCGCGCGCGGCCGCTTCGACGTATTTCGGCTCGCCGAATACCGCCCCGCCGCGCGCCAGGCTGGCGCCGGCCAGCAGG
>CAYOHG010000197.1:0-6417 GCA_964403685.1 uncultured Planctomycetales bacterium | reverse complement strand
CCCTTTCCGATGATGATCGCCTCGTTCTCGCCGGTGTCGGTCTTGACCTTGGCGAGCCGCTCCTTGTAGGTCATGCGATCGAAGAACTCGAGCGGGTCGCTCGATTCGAGATCGGGCATGAACTCCTCAAACGCGCCCGGATCACAGAGCTGCGCGATGCGGGCGCGCGCGTCGACGCGATGGTGCTGATCGCACTCCGGGCAGACGTTCAGGTGTTCTTCGAGAATGCGGCGGTAGATCATCGCGCCGCAGGCGCTGCAGCGAATCCACATCCCTTCCGGGATGTCCACGTTCTTGCGAACCGGTGCGGGCGTATCGGCCATATTGGATTCCCTGCTCAGACGTCCGACCGGCGGCCCCTGCGCCGCGCGTGTGCTGGCGCGCCGACCAGCTCAAAATCATCATCCTGCTGGGCGCGTTCCCAGAAGCGCGAAAAATCTCCGCCTTCCAGCGCGCTCCAGAGCAGCGCCCGGGCCATCGGCCGCAGGATCACGCCGACGGTCTCGTCCGTGCCGCGGCCGCGCAGCCGCCGCCGCAGACACGCCAGCAACCGTTCCAGCGCGGCGCGGAAGTCCTCGCCATCCGGGGCGCTGACGCTCAGAGGCGCTTCACCGAGCATCTGAAACGCGCTGGAATAGCGTGCTTCGAGCTGCTCGGCGGTCAGGCCGGTCCACAGGCCGGCGTCCACCTCGGTCAGCTCTGCCGCCGCCCGGGCGCGCACGCGCAGGGCCTGGGCGAGTCGGCGGGCGCGATCCTGCGAGAGCTCGTCGGGGGCGTACACCAGTCGCCCGACAGACAGGTTACGCAGCCGCTCGACCCAAGCGGCCAGCGTCGCTGCGCTGGTTTCCGTGGGTGGCAGCTCGACGCGCCCGAGCACCCGCTTTTCTATTCGCCATTCGCACGGGCTGCAGGGAATCAGCGCCAGCTTCATGGGCGCGACTCGGCGGCTTGGCCAGCGGCGAGGCGGGCTGCGGCGCGCATCGCCGCGATCGTGGCGACCGGGTCGGCCGCGCGAAAGACCGCGTTGCCGGCGACCAGTGTATCGGCGCCCGCCGCCGCCACCAGCGGAGCCGTTTCAAGGTTGATCCCGCCGTCCACTTCGAGCCACTGCTCGTCGCTGAGGTGTTCGGCAATGGTCTCGATCTTTGGCAGGCACTCATGCATGAACTTCTGCCCGCCAAAACCAGGCCAGACGGTCATGATCAGGACGATGTCGACCTGGTCGATGATCTCGAAGATCGCCTCCGCGGGTGTTCCGGGGTTCAACGACACACCGACCTTCACACCCAGCGCCCGGACGTGGGCGACGGCCTCCTTGGGGCGGTCGACGGTTTCGATGTGGAACGTGATGCTGTGCGATCCTGCCTCGGCAAAGGCCTGCGCGTAGCGGAGCGGCTCGTCGAGCATCAGGTGCGTGTCAAGGAAGAGCCTTGTGCAGCGCGAGACCGATTCCACCACCGGCACGCCGAAGGACAGATTGGGGACGAAATGCCCGTCCATGACGTCCAAGTGGAGCAGGTCGGCTCCGCCGGCCTCCACCAGGGCAATCTGCTCGGCCAGGCGCGCGAAATCAGCGCCGAGCAGCGACGGTGCGATGCGGATGGCGGGCGATGGCGTCATGCGGTTCCCGTCATGCGTCGTCGATCGCGTCCAGCGTCTCGAAGCGCTTGCCTTCAAGAAACTCCAGCGACGCGCCGCCGCCGGTGCTGATGTGCGACATGCGCTCAGCCAGCCCGGCTTTTTCGACCGCCGCCGCGCTGTCGCCGCCGCCGACGATCGTGATCGCGCCGCGCGCGGTGGCCTCGCCCAGCGCGATTGCGATGGCGAGCGTCCCGCGGTCGAACGGGGCCGTTTCAAAGGCGCCCATCGGCCCGTTCCAGACGACGGTTCCGGCGCTGGCCAGCAGTTTGCAGAAGCTTTCAACGGTGGCCGGGCCGATATCCAGCCCCATGTAATCAGGCGGAATCTCGACGCCGCAAACCTGCGTCGCTGCGCCGGCTTTGAGCTCGCTGGCCGCGACGGAGTCGGTTGGCAGGTGCAGCTTCGTGCCGGCCTGCTTCAGCAGGTTGCGCGCCAGATCGAGTTTGTCGCGTTCACACAGGCTCTTGCCGACGGAAAGGCCCTGGGCGGCCTGAAAGGTGTAGGCCATGGCGCCGCCGACAAGAATTGCGTCAACTTTGGCGAGCAGGTTGCGAATCAGCTCGATCTTGTCGCTGACCTTGGCCCCGCCGAGCAGGGCGACGAACGGCCGCTTAGGCGCGCGCAGCGCCTGGTCGAGGTACCGTAGTTCCTTCTCGACAAGGAAGCCGAGGGCGCGCTGCCCGGCCGGTAGGAGCAAGGGCACGTCGTACATGCTGACGTGCTTGCGATGGCAGGTGCCGAAGGCGTCGTTGACGTAGCACTGGCCCAGTTCCGCGAGGCCGCGGGCGAAAGCCTCACGCTTGGCCTGCTGCTCGGGTGTCAGCTTGCCGTCCGGGTTCTTCTTGGCCTTGTCGATGATGGTCTCGGCCTTCTGAAAACGGACGTTCTCCAGCAGCAGGACTTCGCCGTCGCGCAGACCCAGCGCGGCGTCGCGAGCCGCCGGCCCGGTGCTCGCCGGAACGAGCGGGCACGGTTTTTTCAGGCGCGTGGACAGGTGGGCCGCGACCGGCGCGAGCGAAAAACGCGCGTCCTCGGCCGGGTCGCCCAGCGGGCGGCCGAGGTGGCTCATCACGACCGCCCGGCCGCCACGCTCCAGAACGTGACGCAGGGTCGGCAGGAACTGAGTGATGCGGCGGTCGTCGGTGATGTGCTGATGGTCGTCGAGGGGGACATTCAGGTCGGCCCGGACGAGAACGCGCCGGCCCTGGACGGACAGGTCTCGGACGGATTTCTTGGTCATGTTGGTCGGATTCCGAAAACAGCCCCGGCGGGGCCGCGAGCAAGGCCGCAAAGCACCCGCCGGGCGCGTATCGTATGCGGGGCGAAGGCTAAATCAAACCGTCCGCCCGGGCCATGTACTTGGCGAGGTCGGAGACTCGCGCCGAATAGCCCCACTCGTTGTCGTACCAGGAGACCAGCTTGAAGAAGCGCGCGCTGAGGCCGATGCAGGCGGTTGAATCATAGATCGACGAATAGGTCGAACCGATGAAGTCGCTGCTGACGACCGGCTCGTCGGTGAAGCCGAGAATCCCCTTCATGCGGCCCGCGGCCGCCTCCTTGACCGCGGCATGAATCGCATCCAGCGTGGTCTCCTTCACAGTGCGCACAGTCAGGTCGACGACCGAGACATCCGGCGTGGGTACTCGGAAGGCCATGCCGGTCAGCTTGCCCTTGAGCTCGGGAATGCACAACGCGACGGCCTTGGCGGCGCCGGTGCTGGCCGGAATGATGTTCTGGCCGGCACCGCGCCCGCCACGGAAATCCTTGCGCGACGGCCCGTCGACCGTGGGCTGAGTAGCCGTCACGGCATGAACGGTGGTCATCAGACCTTCTTCAATGCCAAACGCATCGTGCACGACCTTGGCCAGCGGCGCCAGGCAGTTGGTTGTGCAACTCGCGTTCGAGACGACGGAGTCGGTGGCCTTGTTGAACTTCTCTTCGTTGACTCCCAGGCAGAACGTCGAAACGTCCTTGTCCTTGGCCGGGGCGGAGATGATGACGCGCTTGGCGCCCGCGGCCAGGTGTTTGGCGGCGTCGGCCTTGGTGGTGAACAGACCGGTCGACTCGATGACGTAGTCGACCTTCAGGTCTTTCCAGGGCAGATTGGCCGGGTCCTTTTCGCTGAAACAGCGCAGCTCGCGCCCGTTGATGATGAGAGTCCCCTCGCGGTGCGACACCTCACCCTTGAACCGGCCGTGCGTCGAATCGTACTTGATGAGGTACGCCAGCGCGTCCGCCGGCACCAGGTCGTTGACCGCCACGAATTGAATCTGGGGATCGTTGCTCGCCGCTCGGCACACCAGCCGGCCGATGCGTCCGAACCCGTTGATCGCCACCCGGACCGCCATTGGGGGTCGCTCCTTCCTGCTGAAATCTCGGGCTGCCGCGCGCCCGCCCGCTGGCGGCGCTGCGACGGCAGCGCCCGTCCCCCGCGGCGAACACTTCACCGCGGACATGGACGATGATAGGTTCTGTCGGCGGGTCGGCAGTGTCAAGCTCGGCGCGGCCAGTGAGCAATGCCGGCGCGCGACACTGCAAGGCTTGCCATTGCGGGGCAGGGCGCACGGCTTGCGCTGGCGGCCGCCGGCGTGCGATCGCGGTCACGTAATCAGCCGGCGGCGCGGCTTCGCGCCCGCGTCCGGCGCGCGCCCCGGTTGCGCTGGCCGCCGCCCAGCGCGCTGTGGACGCGCGGGTGCGCCCGACGGCTCCCTCGCGCCAGTCTCGCGCGGCAACAGCGGCGCGCGTTGCGGGCGGGTCGCCGCAAACTTGCCCGGTGCGCGTCGAGGGCGTGTCGCCGCCGACGCTGCGGCCTCCCGCAGGGCGCGGAGTTCATCTCGCCGCAACGGGCGGCAGGCGCCGATCGGCAGCCCGCGCAGATCGAGCGGACCGATCTGGATGCGCTTCAGCTCGCGGACCTTGTAACCCAGCCGTGCCAGCACCCGGCGAACCTGTCGGTGGCGCGCCTCGCGCAGCGTGATGCGCAGGATGCTTCGGTCGCGCGCGCGATGTACCAGCTCAACGTCAGCCGCGGCCGCGCGGCCTTCGGACAGGTGCACGCCGCGGCGCAGCTTGGTCGGCAGGTCGGCGGTGACGTCTCCTTGCACTTCGACGCGATAGACCTTGGTTACGCCGAAGCTGGGATGCATGATCCGCTGGGCCAATTCGCCGTCGTTGGTCATCAGCAGCATGCCGCTGCTGTCGGCGTCGAGCCGGCCGACCGGGAAGAGATGCTCGCGGTTAGGCGGCAGCAGGTCGTTGGCCCGCGGCCGGCCGGCCGGGTCGCGGTTGGTGCACACCACGCCCTTGGGCTTGTGCACCATAAAATACTCCGGCGCGCGCGGGCGAATCAGGTTGCCCTGCACCTCCACCCGGTCGCGCCGCGGATCGACGAAGACGGGCAACTGCGTGAGCACCTCGTCATTCACGAGGACGAAACCATCGCGGATCAGCTCCTCGCAACGGCGCCGCGACGCCACGCCGGCGTCGGAGAGCAGTTTCTGAAGCCGGATCCGGCCGGCTGCGGCCCCGGGGTCGCCGGCCTGCGCCGGCCGTTCGAATTCGCGGCCTTTGCGCGTCATTCGTTCTCCGACTCCGTATTCGGGGCCGAAGGCACCAGGGCCTCGTCGCCGGTCTCCGTCGACGCCGACGGCTCGGAGGTCGCCTCGTCGGGCGTTTCGGCTTCCGGGCGCTCCGTCGGCGGACCGAGCAGTTCTTCGATGGGAGTCTGTTCGAGCACCAGCCGCGCCTGGATCGACCCGTCGCGACAAAGCGCGTCCAGCACCTGAACAACGTAGCTGTAGTGCAGGCCCAGCCCGCGATAGCCGCGCCCGCGCTCGGCCAGTGGAAGATCCGAAAGCGCCGCGACCAGCGCCCCGGCCAGCGGGGGCACGCGGAGCTTGTCCGAGGTCTTGCCCCCGGGCGTTCGCCGCCAGGCCGTGAGCTCGTTCGTCCCATCCTCAGCATTGACCGTGACGGCTCCCTCCGGGTGCGAATAGAACACCGGCGGAGTCACGCTCACGTCGCGGCCGAAGATCGCCACGCGCGGCTCGCGCGTGCGGCGGATGTAGATCAGCGGGTGGTGACTTCGCGGCACAAGGTCGAGCGTGAGGTTGGGGACGCGCCCGTCGAGCGGGTTGGCGAATTGCAGCGTGCGAATCGCGCTGTTCGGGTGCTTGCGCAGCGATTCGTACGCCGCGATGCAGATCTGCTGATCCGTGGCGTCCAGCAACGGCGCGAGATTCTCGGGGATGCCGCCCAGCGGCGAGTCGCCCAGCGCCCGCACCGCGGAAAGCTGCTGCGGGTCGGAGCCGTCGGCGGCGATGGCCGCCAGGATCGGGATGGCTGATGAGTCCTTGAGCGCCAGTCCTGCTCGGGCGGCGTGAAAGCGCACCGCCGACCGCTCGTCCGAATAGAGCGACTGAAGCGACGGGATCGCGGGCTTGCCGATCGCCTCCCAGATCAGGGATATGCGGGCCAGCTCCGTGTTTTCGCCGCCCAGCGACTCGTCCAGCAGGCGCAGCTTGCGCTCGATCGCCGGAGCGGCGTTCTCCAGAAAGACATGCGACACCAGCGCGATGAAATGCCCGGGATTGTCGGCATATGCGGCCGGCGTCTGAACCTGCACCAGCCCGTGGCTAATCGCTTCGGCAATCGGCGGGCTGTGGCCGAAGCGCTCGTTGATCCGCCGCTCGATCTGCCGCGCCACCGAGCTGGATGGCTGCGTCAGCAGCAGCCGCAGGGGGCGGTCACCGAGGGATCTCCCGCCGCTGAGCACCA
>CAYOHG010000196.1:0-6420 GCA_964403685.1 uncultured Planctomycetales bacterium | reverse complement strand
ACAAGGAGAACCTGCGCCTGGCCCGCAGCGTCCGCATCAGCGAGCCCGGCGGCACCGGTTTTCAGGTCAACCAGAACGTCTCGCGCGAGGAGTTCCTCTCCAAGAACGACGAGGTCGAGGCCGCCGGCGGCGAACCCGCCAAGGGTCGCAAGCCCAAGCCCGCGACCGGCAAGACGCTGCTGCTGGGCATCACCAAGGCCAGCCTGCAGAGCGAGTCGTTCATCTCGGCGGCTTCCTTCCAGGAAACTACCAAGGTGCTTACGCAGGCTTCGCTCGCCGGTCAGGAAGACACCCTCATCGGACTCAAGGAGAACGTTATCCTCGGACGCCTAATTCCCGCCGGGACCGGATTCCGCGGATACCAGGACCTCAAGCTCCAGGTCACGGGTGAGCCGGTCGAGCGCGAGGAGTACCAGCTCCCGCGGCTGGAAGTTCCCGTGGTCCCGCCGCCCGCGGTTGCCGCCCCCGAAGTGGAATCGCGACAGCCGGCGGGAACGCCGGGCGCCTGACGCCGCCCGGCGCGGAATCGAGACACCGGCCGCGCCGGTTCACGCGAGCACGCGCCCCGGAGGGCACAGCCCGAAGGGGGCTGCGCTCCATTCGCTCGCGCCGACTCGCCGCCGACCTCCGCCGACCGTACACTGCGCTCGGGTCAGGAGGTCAGTCATGGACACTCTCATTTCCCGGCTGCGCGAACACCGCAAGTTGCACCTGGATCAGATTCGCGCGCTCTGCCGCATCCCCAGCATCAGCACGCTGGAAGCCAACAAGCCTGATGTTCGCCGCGCGGTCGAGTGGACCCGCGACCTGTGCCTCAAGGCCGGGCTGACGGCGCAGATGTTCGACACCAGCCGCCATCCGCTGGTCTATGCCGAGTGCTGCAACGCCGGCGCCGGCGCCCCGACGTTCCTCGTGTACGGGCACGTCGACGTGCAGCCGACCGGCGACCGCAAGCTCTGGGACGCCGACCCCTTCGAGCCGGTCGTCAAGGGCGACTGGCTGGTCTGCCGTGGCTCGTCGGATGACAAGGGCCAGGTGCTGCTGTATGTGCAGGCGGCCGCGGCCTGGCTGGCGACCGAGCAGCGCCTGCCGATCAACCTCAAGTTCCTGATCGAAGGCGAAGAAGAGATCGGCTCACCCAACCTGCCCGATTTTGTCCGCAAACAGCGCGACCTGCTCAAGTGCGACGGCATCCTGATCTCGGACACCGGCCTCGTGAAGGACGCATTCCCCACCATCACCTACGGCACGCGCGGCCTGACCTACAAGGAAGTCCGGCTCTCCGGGCCGGCCCACAACCTGCACAGCGGCTCGCACGGCGGCGCGGTCGCCAACCCGGCTAATGTGCTGGCCGCGCTGATCTCGACGCTGCACGACGCCGACGGGCGCGTGAATATCCCCGGCTTCTACGACGACGTGATCGACCCGCCCGACGCCGAGCGCAAGCTGGCCGCTGACGTGCCCTTCGATGAAAACGTCTATATCGGCGAGTTGGGCGTACCCAGGCTGGGCGGCGGCGAGCGCGCCTATCACCCCCAGGAGCGCCGCTCCATCCGCCCGACGCTGGACGTGAACGGTATCTACGGCGGGTTCATGGACGAGGGCGCCAGCACGGTGATTCCGGCGCGCGCCGGCGCGAAGATCAGCATGCGGCTGGTGCCCAACCAGCGCGGCGAGGACATCAGCCGCAAGTTCGAACAGACCATCCGGGCGCGCTGCCCGGACACCGTGCGCTGCGAGATTCTCGATCACTCATCGGCGGATGCCTACGTCGCGCCGCTGAACTGGAGCGCCATGAAGGCGGCGAAGCGCGCCTTGCAGGAAGCGTTCGGGCGCGCGCCGGTCTTCCTGCGCGAGGGCGGCTCGCTGCCGATCCTGCCGATGTTCAAGCAGGTGCTCGGAGCCGACAGCCTGATGCTCGGCTTTGCCAGCCCGACCTGCAACGCGCATGGACCGAACGAGAAGGTCAGCATCGCCGACCTGGATCGCGGCCGTGAGTCGATCGCGCGACTGTTCCAGTATCTGGCGGAGATGCGGTAGCAGCGACGGCCGCGGCTCGGAGCGTAGGGCGCGCGCCGGAAGCACGGAACCACGGATCAACGGAACAAGAGAACAAGGGAACAAGGGGCACGGGAACAACGGTCAATGGCGCTTGCGTGCCGGGTGTGAGCGCTATGGCGCCGGCAACTGCACCAGCCAGGCTTCAAACATGCCCTGCGGGTTGACGCCCGAGCCGACCAGGAAGCGGCCGTCGTCGCTGATGGCCGTCGCGGAGAACAAGCTCCAGCCTTCCAGCGGCAGACCGTAATCAGCGATCAGCACTTCGCGCAGCACGCGCGTTTCGTGCACCGGATCCCAAATGAATCCCTCCAGCCCCCCGCTGAACAGCAGATTGCTGCCGACGATCACGTTGCCGTCGGAGGTCACGCCCATCGGCGAGGCGAGCATGCCGCTGGGCAACGACGGGATGAACACCATGCCGGTCGCCTCGGTGTAGCGGAAGGCCGCATTCTCGCGCCAGCCGACGATCACGCCGCCGTCGGCGCTGACACCCGTGGCGCGGCTCTCGAAGAACGGCGAATCGGCCAGCGGCTGCATTCCGTCGGAGGCTGTCCAGCGCCAGGCGTGATCGAAGTCGCCCCCGTCGCCGTAGCCGACGATCACGCTCCCGTCGCGCGAGGCGGCGGTCGCGACCGCGTACGCGCCGCCGGTCAGCGTGCCCAGCACGACCAGGCCGGTGTCATTGCTCCAGTAGCACGCCCGCGTGGAAAGCGGGTCCGGCGGTGCGCTCAGCGGCCGGGTGGAGCCGACCGCGACCAGGCCATCGCCGCTGATGTCGTTGAACACCCAGGCAAGCGGCGCGATGGTCCGGCCGCGCCCCGGCGGCAGCGGACCGCGCGCTGTCCAGAGCACCCCGCGTTGCGGCTCGTAGCTGCCGTCATCCGAACCGATGCCAGTCGATCCGACGATCACGCGGCCGTCATCCGAGATTGCGCCGGCCATGGCCGAATCGAATTCGCCGGCGCTGCCCAGGTCGCGCATACCGGCAACCGGCGTCCAGAGAAAACCGTGGGCTTCGAGCCCGGCCGATCCCTGCACGTACGACATCCCGGCAACCGCCCGCCCGTTTGCGCTCACGTCGGTCGCGATGCTGCCGGGCAGCGACGCCCCCGCATCGAGCGTGCCCAGTGCGACAAAGCGCGCCGGCGGCGCAGCGGCGGCGAGCGAAACCACTACGAACTGAGCGATCGACGGAAGAGCGAATCGTCGCACGGCGCTACCCCTCCGGGCGCGCAATCGACAATTGGAAACGGACGAGTTAGAGATTGAAGGCGCGGCTCGGCCGCTTACGCCGATTCCTTCCGCGCCCGCGCAGTCTCAAATAGCGACGCTTCACCGCGGACGACCTCCGGTGTCACTACGTACGCGCCGCCGGGCTTCTGGTCCGGCAGGTTGTACATGTACGGCAGCATCACTTCCTCGATGATCGAACGCAGGGCGCGCGCTCCGGTATCGCGCTCCATGGCTTTCTGGGCGATCAGCTCGAGCGCTTCGGGGACAAACTCGATCGTCGCGTTTTCCAGCTCGAAGAGCTTGCGATACTGCTTGACCAGCGCGTTGCGCGGCTCGGTCAGAATCTGCACCAGCGCCGCCGAATCCAGCGGAGTCAGCGGGCAAACCACCGGCAGGCGCCCGACGAATTCCGGGATCATGCCGAATTCGATCAGGTCGTCGGGCGTAACCTGCTTGAGCAGGTCGCCCAGTTCCTCCAGGTCGCCGTGCAGAACCGCGTCTTCCTCGCCGTGGAAGCCGATGGTCTTCTTGCCCAGGCGCTTGCGGATGATCTTGTCCAACCCGACGAACGTGCCGCCGCAGATGAACAGGATGTTGGTCGTATCGATCTGGATGTACTGCTGCTCGGGGTGCTTGCGTCCGCCCTGCGGCGGGACGTTGCTGACGGTGCCTTCCAGCATCTTCAGCAGGGCCTGCTGCACGCCCTCGCCGGAGACGTCGCGCGTGATGCTGACGTTGTTCCAGGTCTTGCCGATCTTGTCGATCTCATCGATGTAGATGATCCCGCGCTGCGCGGCTTCGAGGTCGTAGTCGGCGTTCTGAAGCAGCTTGAGCAGGATGTTCTCGACGTCTTCGCCGACGTAGCCGGCTTCGGTCAGCGTGGTCGCGTCGCCGATGGCGAAGGGCACGTCCAGCATGCGGGCCAGGCTGCGAGCCAGCAGCGTCTTGCCCGAGCCGGTCGGCCCGATCAGCAGGATGTTGCTCTTGTCGAGTTCGACCGCGCCTTCCTCGGCCTGGTCGGCATACGCCAGCCGCTTGTAGTGCGTATGCACCGCGACCGAAAGGGCCCGCTTGGCGATCTCCTGGCCGATGACGTACTGATCCAGGAACTCGCAGATTTCGCGCGGCTTGGGGATCGATTTGAAATAGGCCCGGCCGCGCGTGCTTCGGCGGCGCTCCTCGCGGACGAGGTTATGGCACAATTCGATGCAGGACGCGCAGATGTGTACGTCGTTGGCACCCTCGACCATCGGCCCGGCGTCGCGGGCGCTCTTTCCGCAGAAGCTGCAAATGCTCCCGCGTCGTCCTTTTCCGCCGGTGGGCCCGCGCGCACCATTCATGGTTTATCCCTTACGTCTGGCACGAGTCGACCCCGCCTCACGCGGGTGCCGCACAACCCAGAATGACGATTCTATCGGCTCCCCGGCCCGCCGATCAAAGGCTAATGGCCGGGCGACGCCGATGGCGCGCAAGCTCCCCTGCGCGCATCGGTTACGGCCGCCCTCGCTCCAGCCTCCGGCGGACGGACGGCTGGAATCGCCGTCCGCGCACCTTCGCGGCCCCCTTTCGACCCGCAGCTTCGCCGCCGCCAAACCGACGATTAGTGATCCTGCTCCTCACGTGCGTCTTTGCCGCGCTCCGCGCGCGGCCGATCGGGTGCCGCCCCCCTCGGTGTTGCCCGGCTCATCTGCAAGACCTGCTCTCGCAGCGCCTGAAACTCGCGCTGCGAAATGTCCCCACGCGCCTGCATGTCGCGCAGGTCGGCGAGCGTGAAGGGTGCCGCGCTGCCGGCGCTCCTGCGGGCGCGAGAAAGCCGCATGAATAAGAGCAGCAGGGCGATCGCAGCGATGCCGGCGCCCGCAAGCAGAGCCAATGGACCCACCAGCCTCGAAAGGTCCTGCATGCCACGCTCCGCGGATCCGTGCGTCGCGACCGATTCTCCGCGCGACAAAACGGCGCCGCGATCGGGTTCGACCGCGGCGCCGTTGACGGTTTCGTTCGGTATCCGGAGCCTACTGCTCCTCGATCGCGCCACCCAGAGCCTGGTGAACGAGGATGTTGTTGCGCACGACAAGCTGACCGCGGAACGCCACGATCGTGCCCTTGCCGTTGTTGATTTCCCAGGAATCCGGCTCGATCGTCTTGGTGATCAGGTCGATCAGTTTCCTGGTCTCGGCGTCGTCCTGCTCGTTGTTCTGGCCGCCCCGGTTTTGCTCTTCATCGTCCTGCGTCGAGCCGCCGCCCTGGCCGCCGCCGAAGATGTTCTGGCCGCCGCCCTGGCCGCCGCCGGTGTTCTGCTGGGCGATGTCCAGTTGCGGTGCGCTGGTGAACCTCTGGATACGCATCAGCAGGTCGCTGACGTCGTAGGACTTGACCAGCATTTCCTGGCCGAGGTCTTCGGCGGAGGAAATGACCAGCAGGTTGCCGCTCATACGATAGGCCAGCTTGACGTCCGTCGAGCCAGCTTCGTTCATGATCATCCAGAGAACCTGCGAGAGCTTCAGGTTCTTGACGTTGATGCTGATGGGTTTATCGCGCTCGATGGCCAGGCCTTCGAGCCGCGGCCAGCGGACCACGACGTTGATGCCGGTCGTTTCGGCCACCCATTCCATCACCTGGTCGAAGGGTGCCTCTTCGAAAGACACCTGTGGGATGGGAACCTCGAGCCGCTCCAGCGTGGTGAGCTTGGGGGCGGCCTGACCCCACGCCAGGCTGGAACATGCGGCGGCCACAATCGCCAGAGCTGCGCAACGCTTCATGGGTGGAGCTCCTCTGATGCTCTGGGCCACAGACTACCGTCATCCGGGCCGCTACACAATATTTTAGCTGACGTTCCGCCCGGCGGGTGCGAAAAAACGCGCCCAAGCCGCCCGCCCGCGTCTCTCCGTCGCCATACCGTTGATCGGCAGGCGGGCCGCGCCGCAACAGCCGCCGGACCGCGTCGCCGGCGCTCAGTTGAGCGACGCGATGGCCGCCTCCAGTCGATACAACTTCTGCTGAAGAGCCGGATTAGCATCGCCATCGCCCTGCCGCCGCAGCGATGCCAGCAGGTGCGCATAGGCACCCCGCAGGTCGCCGATCTGGTAACGGACGGCGGCCAGCTCCTGGCGATGCTGGGCGCAGTCC
>CAYOHG010000195.1:0-6436 GCA_964403685.1 uncultured Planctomycetales bacterium | reverse complement strand
GCGGCGCAATGCCATCACACCGGTCCTGTACCAAGGTTTTTGAAACGTCGACGAACTCCAGGTCCTGGAGGGTGGCCGAGCTGCCGTCGAGGAAGATCGCGCCGCCTTCGCCATCGCTGAGATCTACGCCTCCACGTTCGGGCCCGATCCGATCGAGTATCGCGCCGAGCGCAATCTGCTCGACTTTCAGGAAGGCATGGGCGTGCTGGTTCAGGAGGTCGTCGGCCGACGCATCGGGGACTATTTCCTGCCGACCTTCTCGGGCGTCGCCTTCAGCAACAACGAATTCCGCTGGTCGCCGCGCATCCGCCGCAAGGACGGACTCGTGCGGTTGGTGCCGGGCCTGGGAACGAGGGCTGTGGATCGCGTCGGCGACGACTATCCAGTGCTGGCGGCACCGGGCCAGCCCGACCTGCGCGCCAACGCGACCGCCGATGAGGTGATTCGCTACGCACCGCGCTTCCTCGACCTGCTCAACCTGACTACCAATCGTTTTGAGACGGTTCGCATCGATGACCTGCTGCGGCGCCTCGGCGATCAGGTGCCCGGGGTCGAGCAGTTGATCTCGATCCACGAACAGGGACATCTGCGGGCCCCGCTGATCGGTCAGACGCGCTTCGGCCAGGACGATTGCATCGTCACCTTCGACGGACTGCTGACCCGAACGCCGTTTTTGAAACGCATCGATGCCCTGCTCAAGCGGCTGGAGCGCGAGCTGTGTTCCCCGGTGGATATCGAGTTCGCCAGCGACGGCGAGAACCTGTATCTGGTGCAGTGTCGGGCGCAGAACCAGGGTCGGCAGTACGCGCCCGCGGCCATCCCGCGCGACGTAGCCCCCAACCGCGTGCTGTTCTCGGCCAATCGACACGTCTCCAACGGGCACCTGACCAACCTGACGCACCTTGTGTACGTCGACCCCCAGGCCTACGCCGGGCTTGACGGAATGGACCAGCTTCTCGGCGTCGCCCGCGCCGTGGGCCGGATCAACAAGCTGCTGCCCAAGCGGCAGTTCCTGCTGATGGGGCCGGGTCGCTGGGGCAGCCGCGGCGATATCAAACTCGGCGTGCGGGTTGGCTACGCCGACATCAACAACACGGCCGCGTTGATCGAAATCGCGCGCCGCAAGGGCGATTACACGCCCGATCTCTCGTTCGGCACGCACTTCTTCCAGGACCTCGTCGAGGCCTCGATCCGCTACCTGCCGCTTTACCCGGACGAACCGGACGTGACGTTCAACGAGCGCTTTCTGCTACAAGCTTTCAATCTGCTTCCGCAGCTCGCGCCCGAATTCGCGCATCTCGCCAGTGTCGTCCGCGTGATCGACGTGCCGCGGACCACGGAAGGCCTGAGCCTTGACTTGAGGATGAACGCCGACCTGGACTGCGCCATCGCGCTTTTCGTCACCCCGCATTCGGAAACCGCCGAAGAACTGGTGATTGAGCCGGAAACCGAGCCGCCACACCTGCGCTTCTGGCGCTGGCGGCACCACATGGCGGACTTGTTGGCGCAGAAGATGGACTTCGAGCGGTTTGGCGTTCAGGGGGTGTACGTATTCGGCAGCACCGAGAACGCCAGTGCGGGCCCCGGCAGCGATATCGACCTGCTGATTCACGTCCGCTCGACGCCTGAGCAGGAACGCGCCCTGCTCGACTGGCTCGAAGGCTGGAGCCTGTGCCTGGCGGAGATGAACTATCTGCGAACCGGCTACCGCAGCGACGGGCTGCTCGACGTCCACCTGGTGACAGATGAGGACATCCAACGCAGGACGAGCTACGCCAGCAAGATTGACGCCATCACGGACGCGGCCCGCCCGCTGCGGCTGCACCCAGCCGCTGGTGTCGCTCGTATCGTCTGACCGAACGCGCGCACGCGTTGACTCACAACAGCTCGCGCGTCGCCGATTCGGGGGCGTCCGGATCGAATCGCACCAGCGCAAGTTCGGGCCCGTCGTGCGCTGCGCTAAAGCAGAACGTTCGACCGAGCTGCTCGCGCCAGCGCCCAGTGAGTCGAGCGGATTCGTGAACGTGCCCGTGCAGTGTTACGCGGGGCTGTCCACTCTCGATAAACCGACGAATTGCCACGCTCCCGACGTGAATTCGCAGCGGCACGTAGTCGATGAGTCGTCCGTCCAGCGCGGCACGGTCGAGCCCCGTGTCATACGGGGGCGCATGAAACAGCACGACGGCACGCTCCAGCGAGTCGGCGTTCACGAGCCGCTCAAGGTCCGCAGCGATGGTTGAGTAACGCCGTTCCGATTCCGACGCCGGGACCGATCGCACGCCTTCCTCGGGACTGACGCAGCCCGGCTCGACATGCCGCGAGACGTCGTAGCGTTCCCAATCCTTCAGCGTGAACGGTGTAGGCGGAACGAAGTTATACCCGTAGACCGGGGTCGGGCCGACCTGCACGCGGCGGTCGTGCACGTACTCCCACAAACCGCGGGCCGCGACCGCCAGCACAGCCGCCTCCTGAAAACGCGGGTCGTCGTTCCCCAGGATCACAAGCACTCGCGGGTAGCATGCCCCCAGCGCGGTTTTCAATCGCATCAACTCGACGGCCAGGTAATCGTGAATGAAATCACGATGAGCGGCGTTGAGCGTCTGCACGGGCATCATTCCGCCGGGGAGCAGATCGCCGCCAAGCAGCACGGCGGCCGGCCGCTCGACGCCGATGCGCTCAAACAAACGCTCGTAGCGCGTGACCTCGCCGTGCAGATCAGAAGCGAAGAACCAGGCTGGCATCGCGCACTCGAGTTCCTGCCCCCGTCCGTCGCCGGGGCACGCCGACTGCCTGACTAGCTTACCGCGCCGTCCACGGTCCCCGCTTTCGGCGTCACCGACCCGGGCAGCGCCGACGTCAGGCGATCGGCCCGGACGGGAGTCGGCTGGCTATACTCCCGCGTGAGCGCCGGACGCGTGCGTCG
This sequence comes from uncultured Planctomycetales bacterium, assembly GCA_964403685.1. Classification (GTDB taxonomy): domain Bacteria; phylum Planctomycetota; class Phycisphaerae; order UBA1845; family Fen-1342; genus CAYOHG01. The sequence goes on along the minus strand of CAYOHG010000195.1, from coordinate 3,513 downwards.
TAGTTGCCGCCAGCGCGGTAGTAACGCCGGCGGGGCAGCGCGCGTCTAACTCCCTGATGTTCACCGAATGGGACGCGACAGGCGCTGAGCGCGTTAGGCGGGGTCGATCTATGCGAACACTTGCGCTGCTATCCGGGCTGCTTCTTACGGCGGCGGGCGGACTGGGTTGCCGTCCGGCTGATGCGCTGGCCACCAGCGGCCAGGGCGCGACAACGTCCGCAAAAGACGCCCCCCAAGACACGAGGGATTCCATGACGCCACGGTATTCCAGCTCCGGTTATGACGTCACCCCCCTGCCCGCCGAAAAGGTCGCCGAACTGGCCCGCAAGCTCGACCCGGAGGCGTTCCGAATCACGCAGAGCGCGGCGACCGAGCGGCCGTTCTGCGGCACGCTGTTGGATAACAAGAAGGACGGTATCTACTGCTGCGTGGTGTGCGGGCTGCCGCTGTTTTCCAGCGAGCACAAGTTCCATTCCGGCACGGGCTGGCCGAGCTTCTATGGCGAATTCGACCGTGATCACGTCGCGCGGCGCAGCGATACGAGCCACGGCATGGTTCGCACGGAGATCAACTGCGCCCGCTGCAACGCGCACCTGGGGCACGTCTTTGATGACGGCCCGCGGCCGACCGGCGAACGCCATTGCTTGAACTCTGCATCCTTGAAGTTCTACGAGAAAGGCGCCGAGCTTCCGCCCGAAAGCCGCCCCGCCGTGCGCCCCGCCGCGGCCGCCACCGCGCCGACGTTGGAGACGGCCTACTTCGCCGTCGGATGCTTCTGGGGCGTCGAGCACTATTTTCAGAAAGGGCCGGGCGTGGTGGACGCGGTCAGCGGGTACATGCAGGGCCGCACCGCGGACCCGACGTACAAGCAGGTCTGCTACGAGGAAACCGGGCACGCCGAGACCGTCAAGGTCGTTTTTGATCCGTCTCGGATTTCCTATCGCCGATTGCTCGAAGCTTTCTTCGTCATGCACGACCCGACGCAGCTCAACCGCCAGGGTCCCGATGAGGGAGAGCAGTACCGCTCGGGGATCTGGACCACCAGCGAAGCCCAGCAGCGCGAGGCCGAGGCTTTCGTGCGCGAGTTGCAGGCCTCGCCCGCGTACAAGAACCGCAAGATCGTGACGCAGATCGAGCCCGCCAAGGCGTTCTACGCCGCCGAGGAGTATCACCAGGACTACATCGTCAAGACCGGCCGCGCGTGCCACGTCAAGAACCCGTGGTGAGACGTGCACGGCGGCGCTCCAGCGAAGGACTAGCCCTGGAATCGCCGCTGGTCTGATTCTGTCCTATTCGGCGGATCCACCCCGCGGCGCGCTTCTGCTGCCGCGCGATCAAGACGTGCAAGCATCCCGCGTTCATGCAGCCAATCAACGGCGGAAACCGAACCGCCTGGCCCGAACTATCTTTCCCAGGCTCCTCCACCCCATCGGGAGGGACGCTGCGATTCGCAGCCTGCGAGCCATCCACCCGGTTACGGCGGCACACTTGCCCGGCGTCGTCTGGCACGTGGTTTGCCTGATATGATCGAGTTGCCGCCCGTGGCCGCGGCGGAAGCCCAAGGTGCCCCTCCCCAGGAGATCGAGTTGTGGCTGGTAAGTCCTTCAATGCTTTTGAGATGGCGCAGGCGCAGTTCGACCGTTCCGCCGAACTTCTCGGGCTGGACCCGGCGACTCGTGATCTGCTGCGTTATCCTGCGCGTGAGTATCACTTTGCGATCCCGGTCCGAATGGACGACGGCAGTCGGCGGGTTTTCCGGGCGTTTCGAGTTCAGCACAACGACGCTCGGGGACCGGGCAAGGGCGGCATTCGCTTTCATCCCCAGGAGACAATCGACACCGTGCGCGCCTTGTCGATGTGGATGACTTGGAAGTGCGCCGTGGTGAACATCCCCTTGGGAGGCAGCAAGGGCGGCGTGGTTTGCGACCCGCACAACCTCAGCCTCCGGGAGCAGGAACAAATCTGCCGCGGCTGGGTGCGCCAAATCGCGCATGATGTGGGACCGTTCCGTGACGTGCCGGCCCCGGATGTCATGACCAACGCCCAGCACATGCTCTGGATGCTCGACGAATACGAGGCGATTCACGGGGCGCGCTACCCGGGCTTTATCACCGGCAAGCCGGTCGGAATGGGCGGGTCTCTCGGCCGCACCGAGGCGACTGGTTACGGCGTGATCTTCACGCTGCGCGAGGCACTCAAGGAGCTCAACCTCCGCATCCAGGACACGACGGCGTGTGTGCAGGGGTTCGGCAACGTCGCTCAGTATGCCATTGAACTGTACCAGCAGCTCGGCGGCAAGGTCGTTGCCGTCTCCTGCTGGGACCAGTCGCAACAACAACCGGTCTGCTACCGCCGACGCGACGGCATCGAACTGGATCAGCTTCGCGGCATCACTGATCGCTTCGGCGGCATCGATCGCAACGCGGCAACGGGGTTGGGTTATGAGGCCCTGCCCGGCGAAGAATGGGTCGCGCAGGACGTCGACATCCTCATTCCAGCAGCCTTGGAGCACTCACTCACCGAGGAGAACGTCGCGCGCATCTCGAAACGCGTCCGCGTCCTAGCCGAGGGCGCCAACGGCCCGACCACGCCGGAGGCCGACCACGTCCTCAAGGAGCGCGGCGTTTTCGTGATCCCGGACTTTCTGGCGAACGCCGGCGGCGTCACGTGCAGTTATCTCGAGCAGGTTCAGAGCAACATGAACTACTTCTGGCCGAAGGACGAGGTGCTCGGGCGGCTGGATTCGATGATGACCAGCGCCTTCCTCGCCGTCAGCGAGCTGGCTCGCAACCGCAAGCTGTACATGCGTGATTCCGCGTATGTGATTGCGGTCGGCCGCGTCGCGCAGGCCTGCCGCGAGCGCGGCTGGGTGTAGATCGGACACCTGCGCGGAGGGGACAGGCGGCCGCCCCCGGCAACCGCCGTCGGCGCACGATCCGTGCTTCAGCCTGCGCGCCTACGGCCCAAGCGTCCGGTACGGATAGTCCGGGTCGAGCGGATCCAGATACCACCCGCCCGAGGACGTCTTCCAGCCCAGCCCGGACGTGCCCAGCGATGTATCCGCGTGCAGATTCGCCGCGTGCGCGTCGAGGAACAAGAAGCTATGCCGATTCCACTGGCGGTGCCAGCCCAGCCGCTTGCGGTGTTCGAACAGGGCCGAGTCGAAGGGGTCTTCGTACAGCATGATGAACGTTGAGACGGCCTTCGAGCGCTGCACGTTCAGGAAGCGATTGGCGGTCTGAAGATAGCGCTTGCGCTGCTCGGCCGGCCGGCTGTAGGGCGGCGGGCCGCCCAGGTTGCTGCTGGCCGCCCATTGCCAGACGTAGTGGTAATTGATGTCATAGCTCGTTCCGTTCAGCCAGTGCAGCGGCACGCTGAACGATGAATCCGAAAAAGTCTGATTCTGAAAGAAGCCGCCGACGTCGGAAGGACAGAAGAACACCTCAAACCGCTTGCGGCGTTCCTCGAACGTCGGCGTTCCGACTTCGGCATCGGATTCCACCTGCTCGGGCA
>CAYOHG010000194.1:0-6521 GCA_964403685.1 uncultured Planctomycetales bacterium | reverse complement strand
CCCTTCAGGACGCCAAGATGTCGCCCGGCGAGATCGACGAGGTCGTGCTGGTGGGCGGCTCGACGCGCGTGCCGATGGTGCAGCGGCTGGTCAAGGAGATCTTCGGCAAGGAGCCCAACCGCAGCATCAACCCCGACGAGGTCGTTGCGGTCGGCGCCGCCATTCAGGGTGCCGTGCTGGCTGGCGAGAAGTCCGACATCGTCCTGCTCGACGTTACGCCGCTATCGCTCGGCGTCGAGACGCTCGGCGGGGTGATGACCGTGCTGATCGGCCGAAACACCACCATCCCGACCAGCAAGAAGGAAATCTTCTCGACCGCCGCCGACAGCCAGACGGCCGTCGATATCCACGTGCTCCAGGGCGAGCGCAAGATGGCTCTGGACAACCGCACGCTGGGCAAGTTCCAGCTTGCGGGAATCCCTCCGGCGCCGCGGGGCGTGCCGCAGATCGAAGTCACCTTCGACATCGACGCTAACGGCATCCTGAACGTCTCGGCCAAGGACCTGGGCACCGGCAAGGAGCAGAAGATCGAGATCAAGGCGTCCAGCGGGCTGAGCGACGACGAGATCAAGAAGATGGTCCGCGACGCCGAATCCCACGCCAGCGAGGACGAGCAGAAACGCAAGCTGGTCGACCTGCGGAACAAGGCCGACCAGATCGTCTACCAGACCGAAAAGACGCTCAAGGAGCACGGCGAAAAGGTCGACGCGGCGACGCGCGGCGACATCGAGCGGGCGGTCAACCAGCTCAAGGACACCCTCAAGGGCGACGACGCCGCGGCCATCGAGCGCGCCATGGAGAACCTGGAGCGCTGCGCTCACAAGATCGCCGAGCACATGTACAAGCAGGCCGGCGCGGCGGCGGGCCGGGGCGGCTCGACCGAGGACGTGGCCGAACCGGCAGGCAGCGCCCGCCGCTCCGCCACCGGCAAGGACGACGTGATCGACGCCGAATATGAGGTGAAGGACAAGTAGCGCGGCGCGCGGCCGCTCTATTCGCTCTCCAGCGCCACGCCGTGCCCCGGCACGTTGCGATACAGCAGCCAGTACGCCACCGGGATGACCAGCAGCGTAAACAAGGTTGAAGCGAACAGGCCGAAAATCAGCGCCCAGGCCAGCCCGGAGAAGATCGGGTCGATCGTGATCGGAGCGGCCGAGAGCATCGCCGCGCCGACCGTCAGCAGGATCGGCCGCAGGCGCACCACGCAGCTCGCCAGAATTGCATCCGTCAGCGACAGCCCGCGCCGCAGCGACAGATGCACGAAGTCCACAATGATGACGGCCTGGCGGGTCACGATCCCGGCCAGCGCGATCATTCCGATCATGCCCGTCGCGGTGAAGAAGGTCGGGTCCGGATAGCCGCCGACGGCCCCGCCGGCCAGCGTGTTCAGCAGCCAGAAGCCCGGCATCACACCCAGAATCGTCAACGGAATCGCCAGCATCACGACCACCGGAATCAGGAACGAACCCATCTGGGCGACGAGCAGCACGTAGATCCCGACCAGCGCGCCGGCGAACGCCAACCCAAGATCGCGGAAAACGTCCAGCGTGATCTGCCACTCGCCCTCGCCGGCGAATTCGACGCGGATGCCTTCCGACACGCTCCACGGCCGCCCGCCGCCGTTGGATAGGAAGGAGCGCTCGCTGAGCGGCCGCCCGGGGGGCGATCCGAGACGCGCCTCGTCGGCGCCGCTGGTGCGCTGATCCGCCTGGATATCTACAATGGCCTCGGCGGGTGCTCGGCCGGCGGTCTCGGCAAAGACGTACACCAGCGGCAACAGGTTTTTGTGGTAGATGGTCTGGTCGACCCGCCGCTCTTCCCACCGCCCCAGTTCGGCCAGCGGAATCAACCGCCCCGCGCGACCGCGCAGTTGGATGCTGGCGAGTTGGTTCTCGCCGGAGCGCTGTTCGCGCGGCATGCGCAGGACAATCGGAAGCGGGTTGCGCTCGTCGGGCTGCCGCAGGACCTCGACGGTCGCCCCGTCCACCGCCGTTTGAAGCACCTGCGAAATCTGCTGCACCGTCACGCCGTGCAGGGCGGCCTTCTCGCGGTCGACCACCAAGCGCCGTACCGCCGCGGCGGATTCGAGCGAGTCGTCCACATCCACGACGCCCGGCTCGCTGGCCATCCGCGCGCGGACGACGCGAGCGGCGGCGGCTAACTCCTCGTAGGGCTGCTCGGCGCGGCCGTAGACTTCGGCGACGAGCGTCGCGATCACCGGCGGACCCGGTGGAATCTCGACGATCTTGAGGGCCGCGTCGTGCTGGCGCGCCAGAGCCGTCAGTGCGTCGCGCAAGCGCAGCCCGACGGCGTGGCTCTGCGAACGCCGCGCCAGCTTGTCGACCAGGTTGACGCGGATTTCGGCGACATGGGGCCCGCGCCGCAGGTAGTAGTGTCGCACCAGCCCGTTGAAATCGATCGGCGAGGCCAGGCCGACGTAGCTGACGAAATCGGTCACCTCCGGCACGCGCGCCAGCTCGCGCTCGAAGCCGCGGACGGCCGCGTCGCTGCGCTCCAGCGTCGTCCCCTCGGGGAAGTCCAGCACCAGCAGCAGCTCGTTCTTGTTGTCAAACGGCAGCATCTTCAGCGGCACGGCGCGGGCCGCGGCCAGGCCGACGGCCGCCAGCGTCAATCCGCCGATTGCAGCCAGGAAGGCCCAGGCCCGCCAGGGGGCCGCCAGCAGCGGGAGGATCAGCGGCGCGAAGAGCCGGAACAACGGGGTGCGCCGCAGGCTCCCCGCGTCAAAGGCACTGTCGTGACCGCGGCCTTCGCCGGCCGGGCCGATCGTGCCGGCGACGTGCGCGCCAGCCCGTTTCAGCAAGTGGTAGCTCAGCCATGGCGTGATGGTGAACGCGACGACCATCGACATGAACATCGTCACGGGCACGTTCAAAGCCATCGGCCGCATATAGGGCCCCATCATGCCGGTGATGAAGAACATCGGCAGGAAGGAGACGATCACCGCCAGCGTGGCGACGATCAGCGGCGGGCGGATTTCGGCAACGGCCTCGAGCACCGTGCGGCGAGTGCGCGGGCGCGTGGCGAAATGTCGCGAGATATTCTCGACATCGACGATCGGGTCGTCGACCAGCAGCCCCAGCGAGAGAATCAGCGCGAAGAGCGTTACGCGGTTGATGGAGAAGCCCAGCAGCAGGTTCACCGCCAGCGTCAGCCCGAAGACCACCGGCACCGCAACCGCGACGATCAGCGCCTCGCGCCAGCCCAGCCCGATCGTCAGCAGCACGATGACGATCAGGACCGCGATCAGCAGACCGTTGATCAGTTCGTTGACCTTGTCATCGGCCGCGAGACCGTAATTCCGCGTGACGACCATTTCGACGTCGTCGGGCACGATTTCGTCACGCAGCGCGCCCGCCGCCGCCAGCACACGCTGCGCCACCGCGACGGCGTTCGTCCCCTGCTTTTTCGCCAGGGCGATCGTGACGGCCGGGCGGGAAAGGTCCGGCTCGGCGGAGAGGGAATCCGCCTGGTCGGCCGGCGGCGCGGACACGTGCGACGGCTCATCGCCCAGGGTTGTGCCGACCGCGCCGGGTCGGTGAGCGAAGCCGCGCGCCGGACCCCAGCCATGCCGTACGTACGAGCTCAGTTCCGCGGGCCCATCCACGACGCGGGCCACGTCCTTGAGATAGACCGGACGGTCGTTGGAAACGCCGACCACCAGCTCGCGCAGCTCGTCGGGTTGCTCGAAGCCCCGGCCGGTCTCGACGGTCACGACGGTGTCGTCGCGCTCAATCGCGCCGGCGGGGAAAACCGCGTTGCCCGCCTGAATCGCCCGACGCACGTCGTCCGGCTCGAGCCCGTAGGCTGGCAGACGGTCCGGGTCGAGATACACGTACAGGCAGCGCGGGCTGCCGCCCACGACGTAGGCGCGCGAAACGTCCTGCACCGCCGCCAGCCGATAGACCAGCTCCTCGCCGATCCGCCGCAACGTGAATTCGTCGCCCGCCGCGCCGCTGAGCGTCAGCGTAATGACCGGCACATCATCGATCTCGACCGGTTTGATGACCCAGCCGCTGACGCCGGCGGGCACCCTATCGAGGTGCTCGGCGATGCGCTTGAAGAGCTTGACCAGGCTGCGCTCGCGGTCCTGCCCGACGTAGAAACGCACCGTGATGATCGCCTGGTTCTCGCGCGACATCGAATACACGTACTCGACGCCGTCGATCTCGTAGAGCAGTTTCTCCAGCGGTGTCGCCACGAGCTGTTCGACTTCACGGGCGCTGCGGCCGGGAAAGTCCACGTAGACGTCGGCCAGCGGAACGACGATCTGCGGGTCTTCCTCGCGCGGCGTGACCCACACGGCTGTCAGGCCCACCGCGGTCGACAGAAGGATCAAAACGATTGAGAGGTTGGAGCCGAGAAACGCGCGCACCACGGCGTTGGTGAAGCCGTGCTGAGCGGGGCCGTCCGCGGGCGCGTTCATCCGCCGCCCTCCGCGCCGCCGGCCAGCACGACGCGCTCGCCTTCGCGCAGCCCGGAGAGGATTTCGACGTCGTCGCCGAACGTGCGGCCAAGCTGCACCGCGCGGCGCTGCACCGAGGTCTCGTCCGCAACGAGCACGAGCGCCAGTTGACCGACGCGCCGCACCGCGGCCCGCGGAATGACCAGCACCAACTCCTCGCCCAGCGGAATCAGCACGCGGCCGAACATGCCGCTGTAGATGCCGGGCGGGCACGGACCCGTGACCTTGACCAGAAAAGAGCGGCTGTCCGACTCAGCCTCGGGCACGATCTCGGCGATGGTCCCTTCGCATTGCCTGTGGAGCGCGTCGACCCGCACGCCGATCGGCTGTCCGACCTGCAAGCGCTGGCTGAGTCCCTCGCGAACGCTGGCGACCAGTTGCATGCGCGTGGGGTCGTAGACCTTCAGCAGCACCTGGCCGGGGCTGACGGTGTCGCCGGGCTCAACCTGCCGATCCACCACCTGCCCGTCCATCGGGCTGCGGACGGTGGCGTATGCCAGGATCGTTTCGGCTTCGTCGCGGGCGCGTTCGGCGGCGCTCAGCTCCGCCTCGGCGCTGCGCAGCGCCGCCTCGGCGCGCTGGAGCTCGATCGCCGCGGCGTTGTTGCGCTCCGCCAGGGCCTGGGCGCGCTCGTGCTCGACGCGCGCCTGATCGCGCGCGGCGCCGGCGGCCTCGACGCGCGCGCTGGCTTGCGCGTGCCGCGCGACCAGGTCGGCGTTGTCCAGCCGAACGAGCAGATCGCCGGCTTTCACCCGCGTTCCCGCCTGCACTTCGACTGAGTTCACCTTCGCGAGCAGCTTGGATGCAATCGCCGATTCGTGAACGGCGCGGATGGACCCAACGGCCGTTTCGGTTTGTGGAATCGACACCCGCCGGGCCGTCACGAGCGTGGCCCCCGCCGGCAGAGCGGTACCGCCGCCCGCCGCGGCGTTCGCGGGTGCGTCAATCTTGGGATGAAACGCGCCGGCCAGCCACAGAATGGCGGCTACGACCGCGACCGCGGCGACCAGCAGCCCGCCCGCCTGCGCTGTGACCCGCATCATGGACATTCCGGTATTCTCCCGCGCAGCACCGGCCGGAGGCTCGCCCGGCGCCCGTCCATGAGAGCCGGACCCGTGGACACGGGTTCCCGAATCAGGGGGCATCCGGGCGGCATTCGAACACACTCTATCAGCCAGTGGAGCATCTGGCACAGCCGCCCCCGGCTGTGTCTGCTCTGGATGGTCGCAATGGAGCCCAGCCGCCTCCGGCTGTGTCTTTCTCTGCAATGGAGCCCAGCCGCCTCCGGTTCTGTATCCATTCTGCCGGACCGCGCCCGTTCAGGAAACTCCGAGCGGGTTCCTTCAACCGGTGGATCGGTGGCGGTGGTGTTTGAGCGAATGCAGTGATGGCCGTACCGTGTGCCGACCTATCGGCGGGCGTGTAACTCACGCGTCGATCCGCAGGCAGAGGGAGAAGGCAATGGCCGCGGCCACCGAGTCGCCGTCCGCAGCTTCGCTATCGCGCGTGCTGGGACCGATTGATGCCACCTGCATCGTCATCGGGGCCATCGTCGGCGTCGGAATCTTCTTCACGCCTGCGACGGTCGCTCAGACGGCCGGCTCCGCGCCCATGGCGCTGGCGGCTTGGGCGGTGGGCGGGGCCATTGCGCTGGCCGGTGCGCTGACGTTCGCGCTGCTCGGGACAGGCTACACGGCGGCCGGCGGCCAGTACGAAGTCCTGCGGGATGCCTGCGGTGCGCCGGCCGGATTCCTGTTCGTGTTCTGCAATGCCTCGGCCGTGCAGGCCGGCGCGATCGCGATCATCGCGCTGGTCTGCGCCAAGAACCTGGGGATCGCGCTGTGGGCGGCGCCCGCGGCCGCTGAAATCGAGCGCGGCATCGCGGTCGCCCTGATTCTGAGCCTGACACTGACGAATGTAATCGGCGTCCGCTGGGGCGCCACGGTTCAGAATCTGACCGTCGCGGCGAAGCTGCTCACGCTGCTTCTGGTGACCGGCCTGGCGCTGTGGGCGGGCCCGGGCGCCGGCGGCTTGCACG
>CAYOHG010000193.1:6165-6529 GCA_964403685.1 uncultured Planctomycetales bacterium | reverse complement strand
GTTGTAGACTGTCTGGAACTCCGCCTGGCCCGGCACCGCTTTGCCCATCTCGACCTTGCACACGACGCAGTCGGCGCCCAGCGCCGGGACGAACTTGGCCGGGTCGGCGTCGAACATCTTCTTCTGCTCGGCCGACGGGAAGCGGTAGGTCTTGCCGTCGTACTGCGAAGCAAACTCGGCCTTTTCGTCAACCAGCTTGTCCATCTTCGCCAGGCACACCGCGCACTTGCCATCCATCGCGACCGGCAGGTCCGCGGCCCACGCTGGGCCGGTCGCCCCCGAAAGCCCGAGCACCCCCATCCCAAACGCCCACGCCGCAATACCGCCCCGGATGTTCCGCAGATTCATCGTTTGCTCCTGAAGT
>CAYOHG010000193.1:0-6155 GCA_964403685.1 uncultured Planctomycetales bacterium | reverse complement strand
GGCCCCGGCCACGCCCAGCGCTCGCATGCCCAGCGTCCATGCCGCAATCATGCCCCGAACCTTTCGCAGCTTCGTCGCCTGCTGCTAAGAGTCTCTTTCGGCTCGCCGCCGGCACCGTCGCCGGCCAGCGTCAGGGGTACATTCCGTGGGGACGCGGAGGATTGCAGAAACGGTAGGGCGCGCGGACCGATGCGGGGGATCACGCGAAGGGGCTGCGCGAGATGCAGCAAAAAACTACGGCGACCCGATCGCCCGGCGAAGCGTCTCCGCGTCCATCAACCCCTCAGCGATGCGCTGCACGCGCCCGGCTGCGTCGATGATCACCAGCGTCGGCAGCGCCTCCACGCCGAACAACTCGATCAGCTCCGGCGTGGCGCGCAGCTCGTGCGTCCCGCCGGCGTGCTCGGCCACGTAGCGCTTCAGCGCGGCTTCGTCCTCGTCCACCGAGAGCGCCACGATCCGCAGCCGGTCCCCGTACTCGCCGGCGAGCTTGTGCAGCACGTCGCGCTGCGTCCGGCACGGCGGGCACCAGGTCGCCCAGAAATCGAGGATCGCCGGCTTGCCAACAAGTTCCGACAGCGCGAAGGGCGTGCCGTCGAGCCGCGTCGCGGACAGCCGGCTCCACGCGGTTGCGTTGGCGCTGGCGTCGGCGGTGCCATGGACGTGCGTGCTGGCGGCAGCCGTCACGGCCGTAGCCTGGCGCTCGTCGCCCGCCGCGGGTTGTCGGGCACAGCGCTGGCCGTTACACCCGCCCAGCGGAAGCAGGCCGAGCAGCAGCGCCATAGCGGGAATCAGCAACAACAGAACGCCCGGTCGTTCGGCTCGCGATTGGTGAATCACTGTAGAACGCTCTCCCGTTCAAGTGAGAGGACCACGTGTCCTGCTCGGTAAAGTGCCCCATTTCGAATTCGATGCCAGCGTCGCGGCGCAGGTTACTGCACCTGAATGGACCCAAGCAGTTCGTTCATCGGATGCCGCGACACGGCTACAACCACGTAGCCGCCGACCTCGCGCTCCGCGACCGTTACGCGGCGCGTGCCATCACCCGCGCTCGGCAGCGCTGCAAGCTGCGCGGCTTCCAACCCGAGGAACTCGCCCAGCCGCCCCGGCTGGTCGCGCCTTGCGGCCCGCACGATCACCGGCTCGCCGCAGCAGTTCAGCCGAACCTCCACCACCTCGGCTCCGTCCGCGTCGCGAACGGTGTCGAGCCGCACGAACTGCACCACGTGCCGCCGCGCCGCCTCGCCGGTGAAATTCACCACCAGATCGGAGAATGGCTTGAGCGGCATCGTCATGCCGGCGGCAATGGGTTGCGCATCGGCGGACTCGAACGGCTGGCCATCGTTCGTTTCCACAAGAAACTCCGACACGGCCCAGTGCGGTTGGGGCGCCGCTTCCGACGGCAGCCAGCGCGAGCTCCACGGCCAGCCGCTCCAGACAATCAGGACGACGGCCGCCGCCGCGGCGAGCGGTGCGGACAGCCGCCAGCGAATCCAGCGTGGCGTCCGCAGTGGACGAACAATGTCGCGCCAGATCTCGTCTGGCATCTTCTCCGCGCCGAGCCTGGAGGCTACCGCCTGATCTACCCCGCGTTCCGCCTCGAATCGCCGCCGGCAATCATGACAAATCCGCAGGTGCTCGCTGATCGCGAACGTCGTCGTCGGGTCCAGCTCGGAATCCAGATACGGGCTGAGGCAGCGGCGTGCTTCCCGGCAGTTCATGGGCGGCCCTCCGTGACCAAGCGACGCTCGACCGCCAGAGCAGCCAGCCGCTCGCGCAGCTTCATCCGCGCGCGGTGAACGTGCGACATCACCGTGCCCAGCGGGAACCCGAGCATTCCGCTGATTTCTTTGTACGAGAATCCCTGAAGAAGGCAGAGCAGGAAACACTGCCGCTCGCTTTCGCTCAGGGCATCGATCGCATGCACAAGTCGCTCATCCAGCAGTTCGCACAGGCGGTTGGGATCGTCGAGCAGCGCCGCCCACTCGGTCTCATGTGCCAGTGCGGCCTCCATATCGAGCAACGCCGTTTCATCCGCGACAACCTGCTCCCGAGCGCCGCGCTTGTTGAAATTGAACACCGTGTTGACCATGATCCGAAACACCCACGCCCGAAAGTTGGTCCCGGGCACAAATCGCGGATACTCGCGCCAAGCCGTCAGCACCACCTCCTGAAGTGCATCCGCAACCGCGTCCTGCCGGTTGAGCGCCCGGCGCGCGTAGCCGTAAAGCTGGTGCCGCAGCGGCTCAAGCTGTCCCAGGAACGCTTCGCTGTCGCGCTTCTGTTTCAACTCGGCTCCACACTCGCGCTGCCGTCGCCCGCGCGCCAGCCCGGCCTATTCAGCTCCATCCTCAGGTAGATTTCTCTGACCGCCGGAGAATTGCACGATTCGCCCGGTGTCCGCAGCGCTTTGCAAAAAACAGCCCGACAGGATGAGCGCGACGGCCCTGGCTTGCCCGATAACCCGACCAGCACGTCCGCCATACGCCTTACCGTCGCATCGTCTCAGAATTGCGAAGCACTGTTCCCGTCGGCGGTTGATTGTGTCGGCTGCGGCAAGTTCCTATCATTGCCCGACCATGAACAAGCCCAGTCCCGACAATCAGCCGTCTGCCGTCGCCGTGCCGGCGAATGCGGTTTCGGAGTTGCGTATCGGCCGCGTCATGCTGGCGGCGGCCGGCGTACTGTCATTCGCGTTCGCTACCGGACTGGCGGCGCAGCTTCGCGTACCTGTTCCCGGCTCGCCGGTGCCAATGACCCTGCAAACGCTGGTGGTGCTGTTGGCAGGCGTCGCGCTGGGTCCGCGGCTGGGCGTATTGAGCATGCTGTTCTACCTGGCGTTGGGAATCAGCGGTCACCAGGTCTTTGCGCTGTCCAGCCTGTTGAGCCATGCGGGCTTCGCGTACCTCCTGGGCCCGACCGGCGGGTACCTGCTCGGATTCGTGGCCGCCGCGGGGCTGGTCGGTTGGCTCACGCGGTCGGATCGGGGATCGATGACAATCCGGGCAGCGCGCCTCGCGTTCGCTGCGCTCGCCGGGCACGTGCTGATCTTCGCGCTCGGCGTTGCCTGGCTGCGGGTGTGGTCCGGCGGCGAGTGGTCGGCTGCCCTGGCCGCGGGCCTGCTGCCGTTCATCGGGGCGACGATCGCGAAATCGGCGGCAGCCGTTCCGCTGGGGCTGATCCTCGCGCGGCTTGTTCGGGGCCGCGTCGCAATCTGATCGCGCATTGAGAGAGCCGAGCCGCGCACGCGAGCTGGCCGAATCCTGCGGGAAAGAGGCCGGAAGGAACGGGACACAGCCGCGGGTGGCTGATGATCTCAATACGCCATGTCGGGCAGAGCAATAAACGGGCGGGACGTCCGTACCACCTTGGTGCACAGCCCAGAGCGGCTGTGCTCTTTGTTGAGCCGGACCGTGCGGCACAGGCCACCCGCCCCGTGCCAGTGATGCAATGGCACGCGACGGGCAGCCTGGCCGTGGCAGCACAAGTCCGCGCGGCGGGCGGCGCTATTCCGCCGACCTACGTCCCGAAGTCGACCAGTAGCGCGGACAGATCGTCGAGGTCGACGCAGCCGTTGGGAACGATGTCGGCGAGCGGGTTGTACTGCGGGTCGCCGTCGCACGAGCCGAAGGCGATCAGCAGAATCGAAAGGTCGGCGAGATCGACGTGGCCGTCGCCGTTGAGGTCCGCCGGCGAGCCAGCATCCATCGACAGGACGAATGCGCGCACCTGCCCGTCGTGTACGCCGCTGCCGACGATCTGGCCCAGGTCATTGATAGCCCAGGCGGTTTCGAGCACCCAACCGGAGTTCGCCGGCAACAGGTCGTTGAGGTCCGCCAGCACACCGGTCGACCAGAGGAACGCGCGGCCGTGCGAGACGCCCACCACGTCGCCCAGGTTGTTGACCCCATACGCATAGCTGGCGCCGCCGCCGAGCGTGCCGAGGTCGGTCCGCGCCAGCACGTTGCCGGCCTCGTCAATCGTGAACCGGCAGGCATGCGGCTCGCCGGCAACGGTGTCGGCCACACCGACGGCATAGCCCGATTCGCAGACGTCATAGGCCATTGAACCGGCCCCGCCGAGGGTGCCCAGGTCGAGCGCGGCGCTGCTCTGCCAGAGCGTTGCCCGGACGGCGGCGTTGCCGGTGGTGCGCGTCCAACCGACGATCTGGCCGGCGTCGTTGATGGCAGCGGCATACCCGAACTCGCCGCCGAGCGTCGGCAACGTGGTCAGGCTGCCGGCCTGCCAACGGGCGGGCCGATCGAACCAGCCGGCATTGCTGTCGTAGGTGGTCACATGGCCGACGACGACTCCGCCGGCGTTCAATCCGTGCGGAGAGAAGTCACCCAGGCTCACCGCCGAGCCGTCCTGCCATAGCAGGCCGTGTGAGAGAATGTTACCCAGTGTGAAGGACGATACGGCAACCTGGCCCGAATCGTTGATGGCGAATCCCTGCGTGTGCAGGTCGCCGGCGGCCGGCGCGATCGGCGTAGCCGCTCCGTTCCAGAGGAATGCGCGGATCGAGGCGTCGGACTGATCGGAGATCGCCGCCACCTCGCCCAGGGCGTTGATTCCGAAGGCGTGACTGGTCGCACCGCCGAGCGCCCCCAGATCGGTGATGACGTATTCATCGGCCCAGGCGGCGCTCGCCAGGCCACAGGCAGCGGCGAGCAATCCGCCGCGGAAGCATCTTGAGCTGATCATGTCATGGTCCTCAGCAAGTCAGCGGGTAGCTACAGGTCGGTTCCGTCTCGGGATCGGTCAATTCGTCAGTCGTCGACGCTGTGAAAGAACTGCCCGGGCGGACCCTGGCTGTGGCAGACGGTGCACGTATCGATCACGCCGGCGTGACCCTGGATCAGATTGGCCTGCACGTTGTCGGTTTCGGTAATGGTCGGCGTGATAGCGTGCGGGCTGCCGTGGCACGCGTAGCAGTGAATGTTCTTGTGACCCTTCGATTCGCGATAGAGCGTATTGGGCTGCTCGAATTCAAAGCCCGGCCGGCTGTGGCACGAGCCGCAGCGCGGCTCATCCACCCAGGGCTGGCGCAGAGGGCTGGCGACCGCGTTCATGTCGCCGTGACAGGTGATGCAGTGAACGCCGCTGGCGGAATGCACGTCGCGCTGGCAATTCGTGCGGTAACCGGGGTGGCAGGCGTAGCACTGCGTGGCGGGGTCGAGGTCGCCGACGCGGGTGGCGTGGGCGCCGTGCATGGCCCGTGAGAGATTGTGGCGGTTGGGGTCGCCGGGCAGTCCGAGGGCCGGGTCCGCGTGACAACTGGCGCACAGCACCGGCTTGGCGTTGACCAGGTTGGTGCCGTGCAGGCGGTCGTGGTCTTCGAGAATGTCAGTCGCGACCGATTTACCCGGATCATTGTGGCACATGTTGCAGCTCATCTCGGTGGAGACCGGGACGACCGTCTGCGTGCGGGCGCGAGTGATTCCGAATCGTTCGACCGTGACGGTAGCCAGCGGGTAGGGATTCTCTCGGCCGGTATCGTCGATCGGCACGATCGGAATGCCGGTGACGGCGAAGTCGTTCGTGCCCGTGGGCGCCATCACGCCCGCCAGGCCATTTCCGGTCAGGCCGATGTTGGCCGGCTGGGGAGGACCAAACTCGGCCGGCCAGTAGCGCCAGAAGTTGGTCTTGCCGGCGGACTGAGTGTTGCCCGGGATGAAGTAGCGCACGGTCACGCCGCTGGAGACGATGTCGGGCTCCTCGCCTGAGCGATTCACAACCTGGGCGTGAACGGTGTTGAACGGCGGCAGGATGATGAGCTCGGAGAAATCGCTGTTCATGCAGTGCATGCCGAGGTCGTTGTACGCGAAGACGACGTAGGGTGTGTTGACGATCGAATCGGCCGAAACCTGTCCTGCTGCGAGCAACGCGCAGCAGCCAACGGCGCCGCGGAGCCATCCCGCCAGGCGGGGCCGCGCAGGGGATCTCCGTCTCGGAAACTAAGCGGACATTCGCATAGAAGGGCCTCCAGTTAGCGGACACTGCGCCGCAGGGGACTCGCACCGGGCGCTTAGTTACAGGAAATCGAGGGCGGGATTCAACCGCAGCATTTTACCTAGGCCGATGCCGCGCATCGCCGCCGGACGGCAATCGTGCAAAACGAGCGACCGATGAGGTGACTGCGCCCGCGCTTCACC
>CAYOHG010000192.1:0-6556 GCA_964403685.1 uncultured Planctomycetales bacterium | reverse complement strand
CGGCGACCGGCTTGGGTAGCTTCAGCGAAAGCACCTTGGCGCGAATCTCGTTGCTCAGCGACAGGTTGTCGCGCAGCGCGATGCGCGCGTTGTCGCGGCCCTGCCCCAGACGCGTGTCGCCGTAGCTGTACCACGTGCCGCTGCGCTGCACGACGCTGCAATCGGCCGCCAGGTCGAGCAGGTCGGCCTCGCCGCTGATTCCGCACTCGAACAGGATGTCGAACTCGGCCTCGCGAAACGGCGGGGCGACCTTGTTCTTGACGACCTTGGCACGCACGCGATTGCCGATCGGTGTGTCGCCGTCCTTGAGCAGCCCGATCTTGCGCACGTCGATGCGAACGGACGAGTAGAATTTCAGGGCCCGCCCGCCGGGCGTCGTCTCCGGGCTGCCGTAGGTCACGCCGATCTTGTCGCGGATCTGGTTGATGAAGATGACGCTCGTGCGGCTCTTGGCGGAGATGCCGGTGAGCTTGCGCATGGCCTGGCTCATCAGGCGGGCCTGCACCCCGACCTGCGCCTCGCCCATCTGGCCCTCCAGCTCGCTGCGCGGCACGAGCGCCGCGACGGAGTCGACCGCGATCACGTCCAGCGCGTTCGAGCGCACCAGCAGTTCGACGATCTCCAGCGCTTCCTCGCCGCAACTCGGCTGGTTGACCATCAGGTCTTCCAGATTCACGCCCAGTCGCTTGGCCCAGGCGGGGTCGAAAGCATGTTCAGCGTCGACAAAAGCGGCGGTCCCGCCGGCGCGCTGCGCGCTGGCGATGATGTGCAGGGTCAGCGTGGTCTTGCCGGAGGATTCCGGTCCAAACACCTCGACAACCCGGCCGCGCGGGATTCCGGCGCCGCCCAGGGCGAGATCCAGCGACAGCGCACCGGTGGAAATGCCATCCACGGAGGCGTGCTGGTCGGCATTGAGGAACATGATCGTTCCCTTGCCGTAGGACTTTTCGATCTGCGCGATGGCGCGTTGCAGCGCCTCCTGGCGATTCCCTTCGCGAGCGTCACTCATGCCCGGCTCCTCGTGCTGATCCGTCGCTGGAAATCGAGCGAAACCTCTCGAAACCGCACAACTCGATCCAGTATACAAACAAAAGCCGAACTGTCAATCCATTCGGGCCGCGTGATTCAGGCCCGGAATCAGATTCCGCGGCACGCCGATGTCCGCCACCACCACTTCCCCCAGCACCTGCCGGGCCGCGGGCGTGTCGAACCCGATCTTGCGGGCGACAAACGTAACGGTCGCATCCGCGCGAAAACACGGCTCGGAAACACTGCCGAGATCGGCATCCAGTCCGGTCGGAATGTCGACGGCGACACGCCGCGCTCGCGGGCAGTCGTTGGCGATCCGCACCAGCTCGGCGATGGTGCCGCGCGGCGGCCCGCCGGCGCCGGTTCCCAAGAGTGCGTCCACGATGACGTCTGCCGCAACGCATGCTTCGCGTACGGCCTCCAGGCCGCGCTCGGCGCGCGCGTCGATCATGGGAGCCTCGAGCCGCTGATAGATGGCGAGGTTGGTGGCGGCATCTCCGCGAAACTTGTCCGGCGCGCTGGCCAGCGCAACGGTGATGGGCACGCCCGCGTTGCGGAGCTGCCGTGCGACCGCGAATCCGTCTCCCCCGTTGTTGCCCGGACCGCACAGAATGACTACTCGGGCGCGGTGCGGGTTGAAGAGCCGGCCATAGACGAATTCGGCGACGGCGCGGGCGGCGTTCTCCATGAGCACCAGTCCGGGTATGCCCACGTGCTCGATCGCCAGGATGTCGAGCTCGCGAATCTGCTGGCAGGTCAGGGCCTCGCCAGGCGTGAAAACGATCCCCATGAAGCCGCTCCTCGCGACGTGCCACCGCGGGCGATGCCGAAACGGCATTCTATCCAGATCGCGGGGCGCGCCGAAAGCGGCGCGTGGCGCAGTCGCTGATCCGCCCGCCGAGCAGCAGGCTTGACCGACTACTCTCCGGCTGAAACCCTGTCCGCGCTCCGGCCCGAGCGAGCCCATGGCGCGCGTCCCGCCAAGTACCTGTCCGACGGGCAACCCACGCCGGAGGCGTCGATTACCGTTCCCGCCGCGCTAACTCCGCTTCCAGGCGATCCAAGTTCTGCTCGTTGGCCGGCACGCAAACGCGCTTGAGAGCGGCGCCACGCGCCGCCGTCGGTGAAGGCCGCGAACAGGGTGCCGGCCGGGCGGCCGCCCCCGCGCGCGCCGGTTCGGCTTGCCCTGGGGCCGTTCGCGCGCCATGCTTCATTGTAGAAGTACGCGATTTCCGCCCACCGGCCGGGAGGCTGATTCAATGTCCACCTGCATCACGCAACCGAATCTTCGCCGAGCGTTTTCGCCGCTCGACCTGTTCTGGCTGATTCTGCTGCTGGCGCTGTTGCTGTCCATTCTGCTGCCGTCCTTGGCACGGGCCCGCGAACTGGCGAAGCGCAGCGTGTGTGCATCCAACCTGCGCGGGCTCGGGCAGGGAATGGTGATCTATTCGAACGACAACCAGGAGTGGTTTCCCACGCACTACTTCGAGGCCACCTACGGGACTTCTGACGAGCTGCCCCGGGCACACGGAGTCACCTGGGTGGGAACGATGGGCTCCAACGCCGAGCTGAAGGTCAGCGAAGCGACCGGGCCGCAGAAGAGCCCACATCGCAGCCATCCCAGTCGCTCGCTGTTTCTGCTTGTGATTTCGGGCATGTCGACCACCCAGATGTTCCAGTGTCCCAGCAGCACGGACAAAGCCGACGACCTGCGCAACCACGGCCCGGATGCCGGCGGCGGCGCCGAGCCGGTCGCCAGCCACGCGGGCCGGAACCGCTTCGATTTCGCCGGCTATGACCGCTTGAGTTACGGCTATCAGTTGCCCTACGGCCCCAAGGCGCGCCCGCATGAGGCGCTCGACTCGCGCATGGTTGTTTCCGCTGACAAGGGGCCGTACTACCGCGCCGCGGGCCCGGGCCTGCCCGACAGCCGCACCTCGCGCGACGGGCGGTCCGACCTATCGCCACCGGCGAGTTGGACCGATGTCGATCCGAACCGCTTGCTTGCCGACGAGCCGCGCTGGCGCGCTTTCAACAGCCGCAACCACCGGGGTGAAGGACAGAACGCGCTGTTCCTCGACGGCCACGTGCAGTTCTGCAAATCGCCGATTGTCGGCCTGAACAACGACAACATCTTTACCATCCAGAGCTCGCTCAGCGATCGGCTCGGCGGGCTGATCGGCACGGTCCCGGAGGAAGATGAGAAAACCGGACCAGCGAGCAACACGGACTCGTTCATCGTTCCGTAACCGGCAGATCGGATCCTGCATCGGACGGATGCTCTGGGTGGCGTCGCCTGGCTGCGGAGCTACACGACGGCGACGCGCGCCGCAGCGACCGTGCCGGTGGAACAATGGCACCACGTATGGCACCCAACGCAATGCCGCAACCGTCCGCGCGGGTCGGCTCGACGCGTTCGACGCTGGCGAAAGCGGCATCGCGGAAGTGTGCGAATTCATTGGGCCCAATGGCCGATTCGGCCCGATTTCCTAGATTTTCTGCAACGTCCCGCGCCCAGCGCGCAGAGACGCCCCCAACGGGATTCGAACCCGTGTTCTCGGCTTGAAAAGCCGGTGTCCTGGGCCTCTAGACGATGGGGGCGAAAGGCCGCGGATTGTAGAGTCGCCCAGCGCAGGCGTCAAACCGCCTGCCGCGACCGTCCCAAACGCGCCTCGTCAAGCTGGATCCGACGCCCGGCCCGCCGAGCTGGACCGCCACCCGAGTCGTCGAGCCGAACCAAGCGCCCGACTTTCGGCGACAGCCCCAAAAATCGGCCGGGCGAACCGGCGCCACAGCGCTGCTGCTTGCGGCTGCCCGGCCCGTTCAGATCTTGACCGTGACCGTCTTGACCTCGGTGTAGTTGTGCAGCCCGTACTCGCCCAACTCGCGTCCCAGGCCCGACTGCTTGAAGCCGCCAAACGGAGCGCCGGCATCAAACACGTCGTAGCAGTTTACCCAGACGGTGCCGGCGCGCACGCGGGCGGCGATGGCGTGCGCCTTCTCGATGTCGCGCGTCCAGACCGCGGCGGCCAGTCCGTACGCGCTGTTGTTCGAGCGCTGCACGACCTCGTCGATCGACTTGAACGGCATGACCGACATGACCGGGCCGAAAATCTCCTCCTGGGCGATCTTCATCTCGTCGCGCACGTTGTCGAAGACAGTCGGCTCGATAAAGAAGCCCTTGCTGCCAACGCGGCCGCCGCCGGCGAGAATCTGCGCGCCTTCCGACTTGCCGGCCTCGATATAGCCCATCACCTTCTGGAACTGCTCCTTGTCGACCTGCGGACCCTGCTGGGTCTCGCGCGCGAAAGGATCGCCGACCTTGCGGCTGCGGGCCTTGTCGACCAGCAGCTTGACGAAATCCTTGTGCACCTTGTCCTCGACGAACAGCCGCGAGCCGGCGCAGCAGCACTGCCCCTGGTTGAAGAACAGCGCGAAGTACGCACCCTCGGCGGCGGCTTCGAGATCGGTGTCCGCGAAGACGATGTTCGGGCTCTTGCCACCAAGCTCGAGCGTGACGCGCTTCAGGTTACTCTCGGCGGCGTACTTCATGATCAGGTGGCCGACCTCGGTTGAGCCGGTGAACGCCACCTTGTCCACTTGCATGTGCCGGGCCAGCGCCTGGCCCGCTGTGGGACCGTAGCCGGGAACGATGTTGACCACTCCCGGCGGGAAGCCGGCTTCCTGAATCAGCTCGCCGACGCGCAGCGCGCTGAGCGGCGTCTGCTCGGCGGGCTTGAGCACGACCGTGCAGCCGCAGGCCAGCGCCGGCGCCAGTTTCCAGGCCTGCATCAGCAGCGGGAAATTCCAGGGGATGATCTGACCGCACACGCCGACCGGCTCATGCCGCGTGTAGCAGAAATACGGCCCGGCGATCGGGATCGTCTTGCCGTGGATCTTGTCGGCCCAGCCGCCGTAATAGCGGTAGCAGGCCGCCGTCAGCGGCAGGTCGGCCTTGAGCGAATCGCCGAAAGGCTTGCCGTTGTCGAGCGTCTCCAGCGCCGCCAGCTCCTTGCGGTTCGTCTCGATCAGGTCGGCGAGCTTGAGCAGCAGCCGGCCGCGCTCGGCCGCCGGCATCTTCGACCAGGGGCCTTCGTCGAACGCCTTGCGGGCCGCGGCGACGGCGCGATCGACATCGGCCTTGTCGCCCTCGGCGACATTGGCGATGACCTCCTCGGTTGCGGGATTGACCGTTGGAAACGTCTTGCCGCTGGCGGCGGCGGTCCACTCGCCGTTGATCAGCAGCTTCGTCGGGCCGATCTTCACGTCTTTCGATGTCAGCGTCGCGGTCGACATGGGCTCAATCTCCTGCTGCGAGCTAAGGTTGCCGGCGAATGCGAACGACGAATTCGGGAACTACGGGAGTCACAGCCGGGGGCGGCTGCACCACACAAAACCACAGCCGGGGGCGGCTGTGCTCCATCCAGCTTCGCTGCCGCGCGTCGGCGGACGTGATCGCCCCGGTTGACGCGGTATTCTGGCAGGCCCGCCTGCGGGGGTCAAACAAAAAGCGCTACTCCGGCGACCCCGGCGCATCCGGCGAACTTGGCCTGTCCCCTAATTCCGGCGAGCCCTGCGCGCCTGGCGTGCCCGGTGCGTACTCCGCGTCCGGCGTGTGGCCATCGGCGAGGCGGCGCTCGATGGATGCGCGCCAGCCCGCGCCAAGCTCGGGCAGGGCCGCGATCGCCCGCAGCAGCTCGCGATCCGGCCGCGCGGCGATGCGCTGCTGATTCAGCAGCGCGATCGGGAAACCGGGGTGCGGCCGGTCGCACAGCGTGAACGCATCGCCGGCCCGAATCGCTCCCGCTTCGCGCGCCCGGAAGTAAAAGCCCGTCATCCCGCTGCGGGCCACCCACTCGACAATCTGCGGTATGCCGTGCTTGATGGCGAGCTTCTGACATGGCGCCCGCGGCTGGCTGACCTGCACGAAGGCCGCGCCGACACGGTACACGTCGCCGATGCACACTTCCGATTCGAGCAGGCCGACCGTAGTCAGGTTCTCTCCAAAGGCGGGCGCCGCCAACGCGTGCCCCAACAACTCGGAGTAGCGCGGGTAGTGCTCGCTGGGGAAGACGCAGGCGGCCTTGTCAGGTCCGCCGTGCACACTCTGGTCGGAGACCTGGTCGCCTTCGAAGCCCTCGGTGTCGAGCCGTACGGCGGCGTCGACGGGCTTGCGGTTGATGGAGCTGCTGAGCTGCCGGCCGGCGCGGATGAGGATCGCGGGCCGGCCGATGCTGAGTGATTGGAGGTGCACGGCGGACTCCAGACTTCGAACCCTAACTGCTTTCCGGACACTAGCTCCTCTGGCACCACTCGGTCGGTGGTTGGCGACACGAAAGCTCGTGACGCACGTTCTCTAGGCACGTAGCGTAGCTTAGCAGTTGTGGTTTTGTTGGAGATGCGCGCATGTTTGCGCGATGCAGCTTCCCGCTGGCCGTGGTCTGCCCGGCCGACAACCCGGCCTCCGCTTCGCGCAGCTTGGCGATGATCTGCTCGGGACTGTGACGCTTCCGCTTCATCGAGAGTC
>CAYOHG010000191.1:0-6563 GCA_964403685.1 uncultured Planctomycetales bacterium | reverse complement strand
CCGTTCGGGCGCGTGCTGACGGCGTTGTGCGCCCGGCTCGGAGTTTCGCCCGACGCGCCGCTCCAGAACTGGTCGGCGGAGCAGCGCCAGACGCTGATGTTCGGCACCAGCGGCGAATGGATCGCGCTGGGCGAAGGCTCGGACGGCGGGCGGAACCGGCATCAAGCGGTTACGGCGGCGCGGCCGGCGCGAGCGGGCGAATCCACCGCGCCCGAGTATCGGTTTCATTGGCG
Organism: uncultured Planctomycetales bacterium; assembly: GCA_964403685.1. Classification (GTDB taxonomy): domain Bacteria; phylum Planctomycetota; class Phycisphaerae; order UBA1845; family Fen-1342; genus CAYOHG01. Next base: position 6,330 of record CAYOHG010000191.1, on the reverse strand, counting down.
CGGGTTCTTTCCTGCCGTAGACGCAGCGACGCGCAACAGCTGGTCGCTGCGGCATCGCCTGAACAACGTCGTGACGGACATTCCGTGCACGACCTGCCGCGGCGGGCGGCTGCGCGCCGCCGCCCCCGCGGCGCGTCTGGGCGGCAGCGGCGGCGCGAAGGGCCGCACGATCGTCGAGGTCTGCAACCTGCCGCTGCGCGAGGTGCTGGCGTTTTTCGAGCGTCTGCCCCTGGATCGCGCCCAGCGCAAAGTTGCCGGCGAGTTGCTGCTGGAGATTCGCAACCGCCTGCAATTTCTCATCGACGTCGGGCTGGACTACCTGCACCTGCATCGCGCGACGCCGACGCTCTCCGGCGGCGAGGCGCAGCGCATCCGCCTGGCCAGCCAGATCGGCAGCGGGCTGTCGGGGGTGCTGTACGTGCTGGACGAGCCGACCATCGGGCTGCATCCGCGCGACACACAGCGGCTGATCGCGGCGCTGATGCGGCTGCGCGACCTGGGCAACACGCTGCTGGTGGTCGAGCACGACCGCGACGTGATCCGCCAGGCCGACCACCTGCTGGATTTTGGGCCGCGGGCGGGCGCGTTCGGCGGGCGGATCGTCGCGGCCGGGCCGCCGGCGACGTTCGCCATGCGACCGTCGACGCCTTCTTCGGCGACGGAGGAATCCGACGGCGAGGGCAGCCTTACGCGGCAGTATCTGGCAGGCCAGATAGCGGCGCCGATTCCGGGTAATCGTCGACCCATCGACATCGGGACGGCGGTCGCGCTGGCGGCCGGTTCGGCCGCCGGCGAGGTTGCCGAGCCGCGGGGCCGAAAACCGCGTCTGGGACTGACGGCAGCGACTCGGCGCCGGCCCAGCGGCGCTGCCGCCCCGCAACGCAGTCCGGACGATCCGGCAAGTGAATGGCTGGTCGTGCGCGGCGCGCGGCAGAACAACCTGGCCAACATCGACGTGCCGATTCCGCTCGGGCGCTTGGTGGCGGTCACAGGCGTCAGCGGCTCAGGCAAGAGCTCGCTGGTGAATGACATCCTCTGGCCAGCGCTGGCCAACCGGCTGATGCTCGCCAACCAGACCGTCGGCGAGCATGATCGGATCGAGTTTGTGTACTGCGATCGGGGGTTGGCGTGCGCACGGTGGCGCGCGTCGGCGCGTCCGCTGCTGGATAAGGTCATCAACGTCGATCAGTCGCCGCTGGGGGCCACGCCGGCGAGCAATCCAGCTACGTACACTCAGGCCTTCGACCTGATCCGCGAGCTGTACGCGCGCCTGCCCGAAAGCAAGGTCCGCGGCTACGAGTCGAAACGCTTCAGCTTCAATCGCCCGGGCGGCCGCTGCGAAGCTTGTGAGGGCAACGGCCAGAAGCGAATCGAAATGCATTTCATGCCGGATGTCTGGGTGGAATGCGACGTCTGCCGCGGGCAGCGCTACAACACCGAAACGCTGGAGGTGCGCTTCAAGGACCGCAGCATCGCCGACGTGCTCAACCTGCGCGTGCACGAGGCGCTTGATCTGTTCGCCAACGTGCCGAAAGTGCGGCGAATCCTGCAAACGCTGGCCGATGTCGGGCTCGATTATGTACAGCTTGGGCAGCCGGCGCCCACGCTTTCGGGTGGCGAGGCTCAGCGCGTCAAGCTCGCGGCAGAGCTGGCCAAGCCCGACACCGGCCGCACGCTCTACATTCTGGATGAACCCACCACCGGCCTGCATTTCGATGACGTTCGCAAGCTGCTGGAGGTCCTGCACCGGCTGGTTGATCTCGGCAACACGGTCCTGGTCGTGGAGCACAACCTCGACGTGCTGAAAAACGCGGACTGGATCATCGACCTCGGGCCGGAAGCGGCTGCGGCCGGCGGGCGGATCGTTGCCATGGGATCGCCCGAAGAGCTGACCAGGCCCGAAGCCCAGGAGTCGCAGCCCCAAGCGGTGCGCGGTGCTGCTGCGATGCAGCCGTCGGGCTCGCACACCGCCGCTGCGCTGGCTCCCATCCTGGCGGCCGGTCCGCACGAGACGCGCCCCCGCTACAGCCCCGAGGAACACGCCGAGAAACAGTTGACAGCCGAACGGGCCGGTTACGGCGACGTCGGCAAGAACGTCCGGATGCCCTGGCAGATCGACGGTCGGCGCTGGCATCTTCAGCAGCGCGACAACCGCGACGGCAAAGCGCGACGCTGGGAGCCGGCGGCGCTGGAATTCGTCATCGAACTGGTCGAGGAGGAGGGCCACCGGCTGGCGGCCGGCGATCAGGCCAGTGTGTTCCGCCCGACGGACTGGAACAACCGTGCCAGCATTGAGATCGGCGCCCCGGACGCACCAACCTGGTTCCTGCACGCGCTTACCGGCGGCGAGTGGCTGCTGGAGCTGTACTTTCGCGCACCGCCGGGAAAGTTCCGCACCGCGGCGGTCGACCGGTTGATCGGCCTGAAGACGTTGGACGAGCGCGACGAACTACCGATCTACGGCAGCGAGCCACGCGCCGAGGTTCGACCGCGCCAGGACGGGTTCGATGCGATCGCGATCTACGTGCATGACAAGGCGGAGATCGATACGCCGGGATTTCGCGGCTTCGTGCGGCAGGCGGTGCAGGCGTACGTCGAGGGCGTGGCCGCGGAAGCGCGGCGCGGGTGAGTCTGGGGGAACGGGGATGGCATCGAGTGCGCCGCTGCGTGTGGGCAGAACGTGGGTTGTGTGCGCGACAGGCGAGAGTGCCCGCGGGTAAATCCGTTGTTGCGATTGGTATGACCGTCTCGGCCATTGCTTGTTTCCGCGTGACACTCCGGGTGGTACGGTCGTCTCGGCCGTTCTTCGGACACTTCATTCACGGGCGGGGACGCCCGTACTACCCTGTGCGCGCGAATCGACGGGCGGGACGCCCGTACCACCCACAGTCAGTAGCGCCCACAGTCCGCACCACCCACCGCCTGCGCCACTCTGAGCGGGCGGCGCGCGTTCGTTGCAAGTGGGAGTAAGCCATGCTGGATGCACTGCCGCGGCGGGCGTTATTGCGGTTCGAAGTCCCGGTTCGCTACCTGGCGCGTGCGCCGCGCATCGACGGCCACCTGGGCAAGTGGGCGGCGCCGTATCGCGCGCCGGCCCTGGTCGAGCTGGAGGACGATTCGCCTTTCGCCGAGGTCTACTGGGGCTGGAACGAGGCCGGCTTCTATTTCGCCTACCACGTAGAGAATAAATCGGGCCCACCGCAATGTGATCCGGAGCACTGGTGGTCGAAGGACGGGGCGCGCCTGTGCGTTGACACACGCGACACGCGCGAGAACAAGCGCGCCACGCGCTATTGCCACTTCTTCTATTTCCTGCCGACGGGCGGCGGCCGCGACCGCAAGCAACCCGTGGTCGGAACACACCGCATGAGCCGCGCCAAAGAGCCCCCGCCGGTGGTCGACACCAGCCTGATCCAGGTCGCGGCGCACGTGCGGCGGGGCGGGTATTCGCTGGAGGCCGCCATTCCAGCAGCTTGCCTGAGCGGTTTCAGCCCGGCCGAGCACCCGCGCATCGGGTTGTTCTACAAGATCAAGGACGTGCACCTCGGCGGACAGCACCTCTCGGTTACCGATGACCTGGGCTGGAACGCCGACCCCAGCACCTGGGCGACGGGCGTGCTACTGCGCGAGTAGCGCGGCGGAGGAGGAGCGGCGGGGGCGCGTATGCGCTGGCTGTGCAACGCCCAGACTAATGCGGAGTTGACGTGATCGTGGGGGCAGCCAACTGCATGGGGGCAGCGCGCGCGGCACCTCCGGTGGCGGCGTGCTCCTCCACGATTCCCTTCCAGGTCTTCTCCAGCTCCGGCAGCAACGACTGGAACGCCTGGCGTTCGGCGCGGTGGCGCGATTGTTCGACTACGTCGTGGCCCGTCCAGGCGCTGGCGATCTGCCTGTCCTCGGCGCTCGCTTCGGCGACGCCGTAAACGAATCCTGTGCGAACATCGAAGAACGCGGCGGAGGCGGTGGTCTGGATTCGAGCGATCTGGGTCGGCGCCATCCCAAGCGTGATCAGGCGCAGCGGGCCCAGGTCTTTCTCATCGAGCCAGAAGACCGTATCGATCGTGTAGGCCAGCAGCAGGTCGCATTTCAAACCGGCCGCGGCGATGCGCAGTTCCTTGTCGGTACGCAACACGCCGGGGAGCAGGAGTCTGGACACCGGCGCGAGCGCTGCGACCATCGGCAAACCCGCGATGCGCTCGAAATCCGCCGGCCGTTCAATGTCGCGCACGGCGACGACCGAGTAGTTGCCCTCCCCGTATCCGCTGGCGCTGTACGTGCGATAGTCCGGCGCTTGAACTCGGACGACTGCGACGCGGGCTGGAAACGGCGCCGAAGGCTCGCGCAGCATGCGCTCCTTGATCTCCTCATCGGCGTTGCTCAGCGAAGCGAGCGAGATGCCGCGGCCGGGCGTACGGTAGCTGGCACAACCCGCGGCGAGCAGAGCGGTCGCCAGGATGACGATCAGCCGCGCGCGCTGTCCATGTCGGATTGGCCGCGGTCCCAGATGACGGAACAGGCTCATGGGGGCACTCCCTGGGATTGCAAACACCCAATGTACCCGTTCGCGCTGCCGGCGCTGCGGTGCCCACGCGGCCGCGCTCGTGCAATTCCGCGCGCGAGCTTTGTACGCCGCTACAGCCGCTCCGTGATGCTCTTGCCTTGCAGAAAGAGCTGCAGGTAGTCGCGGCCGCCGGCCTTGCTGTCCGTGCCCGACATGTTGAACCCGCCGAACGGCTGAACATCCACCAGCGCGCCCGTGCACTTGCGGTTGATGTACAGGTTTCCCACGTGGAACTCGCGGCGGGCGCGTTCGATGCGGAAGCGGTCGCTGCTGAAGAGCGCGCCGGTCAGGCCATAGATGGTGCCGTTGGCGATGTCCAGGCCATCATCGAAGTCCCTGGCTTTGATGACCGCCAGCACGGGCCCGAAGATCTCCTCGCAGGCGATCCTGGCGGTCCGCGGCACCTCGATGATCGTCGGCGGGATGAAGTAGCCCTCGGCGGGGACGGTCGCGGCCTTGCGGGCTGCATCGCCGGTCGCGCCGAGCACCAGCCGGCCTTCCTTCTGGCCGCTTTCGATGTAGCCGTTGATGCTCTTGCAGGCGCTCTCGTCGATGACCGCGCCCATGTAGTAGTTCTCGGTCCGCGTGGTATCGCCGAGAGTCAGTTTGCGCGAGCGCTCGACGACGCGCTCCAGCACCTTGTCGTAGACGTCCTGGTGCAGGATGGCGCGCGAGCAGGCCGAGCACTTCTGCCCCTGGAAGCCGAAGGCGGAAACGGTGATTCCCTCGGCGGCCGCTTCGAGGTCGGCGGTCTCATCGACCACAATGCAGTCCTTGCCGCCCATTTCGAGCACGCTGCGCTTCAACCAGACCTGGCCCGGCGAGATCTTGCCGCACTTCTCGAAGATGCGCAGTCCGACATCCATGGAGCCGGTGAACGCGACGAAGCGGGTCTGCGGATGCTCGACCAGATAGTCGCCGATCTCGCCGCCGGAGCCGGGGCAGAAGTTCAGCACGCCCGGGGGCAGGCCGGCCTCTTCGAAGATCTCGGCCATCTTGGCGGCGATGATGACCGAGGTGCTGGCCGGCTTGAGGACGACGGTGTTGCCGGTGACGATCGCGGCGCTGGTCATGCCGGTGCAGATCGCCAGGGGAAAATTCCACGGCGGGATCACGACGCCGACACCGAGCGGGATGTAACGCAGCTCGTTGTCCTCGCCGGGGTAGGGCGTAACCGCTTGCGGCCCGCCCAGGCGGATGGCCTCGCGGCCGTAGAAATCGAGGAAATCGATCGTCTCGCACACGTCGGCGTAGGCTTCGATCCAGCTCTTGGACACTTCGAAGCACATCCAGGCGCTCAACTCATACACTCGCCGCCGCATGATCGCCGCGGCCTTGAAAAGAATGCGGGCACGGGTCTCGGCGTCGACGCGGCTCCAGGATTTGAAAGCGTGCAGGGCGGATTTCATGGCCTGCTCGGCCTGCTCGCGCGAGGCCTTGCCGGCGTAGCCGACCACCGTTCTGGGATCGGCCGGCATGATCGAGGCGATCTTCTTGTCCGTTTCGAGCTTCTTTTCGCCGATGCGCAGCGGATAGCTGCGCCCGAGCTGCGCGCGGACGCTGCTCAACGCGGCGAGCATGGCCTCGCGCGGGCCGCTTTCGGCGAAATTCACGTACGGTTCGGGTCGGTAGGGCGTCAGCATGGAGCGTCTCCGCATCTAGCCGCAATCGCGGCCTGACGGGGTATGATAGTTGCCGCCGGCGGGATTGACCAAGCCGCGCGGCGCCGACCGTGGCAACCGCGACGCAACGCGGCGAGCATCAACCCG
>CAYOHG010000190.1:0-6584 GCA_964403685.1 uncultured Planctomycetales bacterium | reverse complement strand
CAGCCATAGCAGCCCAGCCGGCTGGCGCGGGTAGTGTCCATCGAGATCAGCAGTACGTTCTTGCCGGCGGCCGCGCCGGGCAACGCGGCGACCGCGGCCGCGCCCGACGGCTGCGACGAGGCGGAGGGCGTTTTTTCGCAGCCGGCGGTCGCCAGCAGCGCGCCGGCCAGCAGCACCGGCAGCATTCGCGGAAAGTGATTTGGAATCATCGGTAAATCGTACCGGTTGGTTGCGCCGCGGGTCAATTCAGCGGCGCGCCGCGCGCTGATCACCGCGCGCCAGCCCCGCCCGGGTCCTACAATCCCGGCGATGTCCCGCAACGGCAAGGTGATTGTGGCCATGTCCGGCGGCGTGGATTCGTCCGTCGCCGCCTACCTGCTTCGCGCGCAGGGCTACGAGTGTATCGGCGTGTTCATGCGCATCGGCACAGCAAGCGCGGCTGAGGCGACTTGCGCAAACTCCGGCGGGGGCGGCGCGTCGATTTGACGTCGGTCGGTTCGCCGCGGGGGCCGGCGCCGGACGGCTGGGTATCCCGTTCTACGCGCTGAATTTTGAAGCTGAGTTCGGCGGGATCATCGACTACTTCGTGGATGAATACGCCCGCGGGCGCACGCCGAACCCATGCGTGCAATGCAACATCCGCCTGAAGTTCGGCAAGTTGCTGGAATACGCCGACCTGGTGGACGCTCCCTTTGTGGCGACCGGTCACTATGCCCGGATCCTGGAGCGTCCGGCGGCGGGTGCCGGCCCCTCGTATCGACTGGCGCGCGCGACGAACGGCGCCAAGGACCAATCCTACGTCCTGTTCGGAATCCGGCGCGACCACCTGCCGCGCTGTCGCTTCCCGCTGGGTGAGTTCGCCGACAAGGCCGAGGTTCGCGCGCTGGCCGCTTCGCTGGGGCTGCGCGTGCACGACAAGCCCGACAGCCAGGAAGTCTGCTTCGTGCCCGACGGCGACTACAAGCGGCTGGTGCACGCGCGACGACCGCAGACGCTGCGGGCCGGCGAGCTGCGTGACCATTCCGGTCGGCGGGTCGGAACGCACGAGGGCGTGGCGTCGTTTACGATCGGGCAGCGCCGCGGGCTGGGTATTGCGCTGGGCAGCCCGGCCTACGTCACACGGCTCGACGTTTTGAACAATGTCGTCACGCTCGGGTCGCGCGACGAGCTGCTGGCCGACGGTCTGATCGCCGACAGCCTGAACTGGCACACCGAGCCGCCGGCCTACGAACCCGCTCGCGGGGATTCGTGCGCTCGTGCTGCGGCCGACCCGAGCGCTCGCTCGCTGCCGGTGGAGATCAAGATCCGTCACACGCACACGCCGGCGGCCGGCACGCTGCGAACGTGCTACGACGATACGGTCGAGGCACGTTTCGTCGAACCACAAATGGCGGTCACGCCGGGCCAGGCGGCGGTGTTCTACGACTCTGCCGGCGTCGTGCTGGGCGGCGGCTGGATCCGGGCCGCGCTGCCGGCGCGCTGCGCATCTACGGCAGCGCCGCCGGAACCCCCACATCGTTGCGAATCCAGATGATCCGCGAGTCGTTCTCGTCTTCGCCGGCGATCACCGCCACCAGGTCGAAGTCGCCGTCTCCGTCGAGGTCGCCGTAACCCAGCAACCCGACGTCGCCGGGCGGATCGGCGTCGAGCACCGCGACCGGCTCCCATTCCTGGTGCACGTCGGCGGGCGGCTCAAAGTAGCGCACAATGCCCGCAGTCCCGCTGGCCACCACCTCGCTCGCGCCGTCGTTGTCGATATCCAGAATCTTCACGTCGCGCGGCTCGAAGTTCTCGAACGTGATCAGCACGGACGAATCCCAGTCATACGACCGGTGGGCGCCGTCGGCGGGCTGCTCGAACAGCAGCACCTGCATCTGCTCGCCGCCGCTGGCGACCACGTCGGGCAGCCCGTCGCCGGTGAGATCGCCGATGTCGATCGACCAGGCGTCGCGGACGCTGCCGATGCGCCACTGTGTCCAGGGCGTGTTCGGGTCGAGCGCGCCGCCGGGGTTCTCATACCAGGCGATCTGGGCGTTGTTGTCGTCGCGGGCGGACGACACCAGGTCGAGGTCGCCGTCCAGGTCCAGGTCCTGCGCCAGCAGTCCGGTCGCTCCGTCGCGATCGAGCCGCAGTTGCCGCTCGTGCCGCCCGATGCTGATGCGCACCCAGTCGTGGCCGGTGACGGCTCCGCCGGGATTTGCAAAGACCAGCACGTCCCCGTCGACGATCAGGATCGGCTCGACCGGGGCGTCGGGCCGGGGCGTCAGCTCGATGCGGAAGGTGCGTGAGGCGGCCACGTCGTTGTCCGTATCGTTGTCGAAGTCGCCGATCTCGACGTTGGTGTAGAGCTGCTGGACGGTGACGATGTAGTCGTCGAGGTTCACGTTCGGCCCGACGGCCTGGAGGATGAGCGCCTGGAGGTTCTGGTCCGGGTCGTTGGGGTCCGGCGAGCTGACGTCGATGCGCTCGTGCAGCTCGTCGAGTTCATCGGGGTTGCCCCAGTTGCGCAGTTCGGTGGTCGGCAGCCCGGTCGGGTGGTGGAAGTACCAGACCGAGTCCTGCGCGCCGCCCACGATGTCCAGCGCGCCGTCGCCGTCCACGTCGCCGACCGCGACGTCGGCCAGTTGCAGCATGTCGCGCTTGCTGTCGAGCGTCAGCGAGATGAAATCGCTCGTGCCGATTTCGCCCTGGCTGTACAGGATCTGGATGACGGCCTGATCTTCGCCGTAGCTGACCACCGGGTCGATCTTGCCGTCGGCATTGAAGTCGACGCCGATCGGGGTGCGGGCCAGGTCGCCGGCGGCATGAGTGATGGTCGTGACCGCCGTACCGCCGACGAACGTGCGGTTCTGCACGAGCACTTCGGCGAACCCGCTGGCCACGCCGCCGTCGCCGGGGCTGGTCGTGGGGCTGTTCGGGTCGCTGCTGTCGATCGGCCGGGCGGTGCTTCCGCCGATGGGAAACGGATATTCGCTGCAACCGGCGGTGAGCAGCATTGTGGTGGTGACGATCGCGACGCTGCCGCGGACGATCAGGTTGGCGCGCATGCCGAATTACTCCCGGCCGCGCGGATTGTGCGCGGCGATGCCCAGCGCATGACACCAGTTGGGTCGGCCGGATGCGCGGCGGGCTTGACCGCGCGGCTGATAGGAAGGATGCGATTCGATCCGAGAACGTGCGGGCGGCCGCGCCGGCCGCGCGCGGCACGCGAAGACGTGCGCTGTGCCGGAGAGCGCGCCCGCTGGCGAGGTTTTTTCGGTCAGCGCGCTCAGTGCTCCAGAAACGTCGCGGCGGACCGTTGAACATCCCGCGCGCGCAGTGATTCCCGGACCTCCGCCAGCACCTGCGCAACCGAAAGCCCGCGCAGGCACTCGTGGTGCCCCAATGGGCAGGTCCGCCGCAGGCAGGGGGCGCACGGCACGCGGTGAACCGCGATGCGCGCGAGTGGCGAGTACGGTCCGGTGCGTTGCGCGCTGGTGGGTCCGAAAAGCGCGACCACCGGGGTGCGAAGGGCGGCGGCGATGTGCATCGGCCCAGAATCGCTGCTGACCGCCACCTGCGCCCGCGCCAGCAGGGCCGCCAGCTCGCGCAGTGTGGTGCGGCCCACCAGGTCGCACGGGCCGCAGCGGCTCGCGGCGCACATCGTCTCGGCCAGCGCCCGCTCAGCCGGCGAACCCAGCAGAACGCATCGCAATCCGTGCTCGGTGTGAATCGCGTCGATCAGCGCCGCGAAGCGCTCGACCGGCCAGAGCTTGCTTTTCCAGCGCGCCCCTGGCATCACCGCGACGAAGCCGCGATCGTTCGGCAGGCCGGCGTCGGTCAGCAAACGCCGGGCGGCGTGCGCCTCGGCGGCGCCGATGGGCAGGGGGAACTCGGCCGCACGCGCCGGCAGGCCCAGCGCGGCCAGCAGGCGCAAGTTCTTTTCGACGGCGTGAATCTCGCCGCTGCCCGCATCGACGCGCTGCGTGTAACACAGCCAGGCGCCCTCGCGCGCATCGGAGAAACCGATCCGCCGCCGGGCGCCGCTGAAGCTCGCCAGCAGGCCGCTGCGGATCAGGCCCTGCAAGTCGAGGATCAGATCGAAGCGGCGTCGCCGAACCTCCGCCACGAAGCGCCAGAACGCGATGCAGGCCAGCGGGTCGCGCCATAATCGTCCGAAGCGCGCCCGGTCAAACGGGATCACTTCATCCAGCAGTGGATGCCCGTGCAGCAGCGGCGCGAAGCTCGTGCCGACGATCCAGGCGATGTGCGCGGTCGGGTACGCCTGCCGAAGTCCGGCCAGCACGGGCAGCGCGTGCACCACGTCGCCCAGCGAGCTGGGCTTGATGATCAGGATGCGCTGCGGCGGCTTCGGCGCGGCAGGCGCGCCCGCGGTCGGCGGCATGGGCGGAGTATAGGCGGATGCGCCATCAGGCCGGCAGGCCGTTGACCAGTACGTTCTCAACGGCCTTCACAAACGAATCGATTTCGTCGAGGGTCGTGTACGTGTTGGGCGAGACGCGGATGCCCTGCACATTGGCGTAATCGATGTGCACCGTGAAGATGCGGTGCTTGCCCCACAGGTGCTCAACCAGCTTGACGTCATCGATGCCGTCGATGTGAAACGTGGCGATCGCGCAGCCGTGCTCGGGCTCCATCCGCGTGTACAGCCTGACGCGCGGATCGCTCAGCAGCGGCAGCGCCCAGCGGTCGCGCAGGTAGCGCATGCGGGCCGCTTTACGCCGCGGGCCGATGGCGTGATAGAGCGTCAGGGCTTCGGCGATCGCCAGCTTGTTGGCGGCCGGGTGCGTGCCGATCTGCTCGAACTTGCGAATGTCGGATTTCTGCCTGGCCTCGGCCGCCATCAGCGGCCAGAGCGCCTCGATTCTGCCCTGACGGACGTAGAGCATGCCCGTGCCGACGGGAGCGGTCAGCCACTTGTGCAGGCTGACGCCGTAGTAATCGCATTCCAGCTCCGCCTGCTGAAACGGCAGATGTGCGAAGGCATGCGCGCCGTCGACAATCACCTCGATGCCGCGCTCGCGGCCGAGCCGGCAGAGCTCGCGCACCGGCAGAATCTGGCCGGTGACGAAGATCACGTGGCTGCACAGGATCACGCGCGTCCGCGGCGTAATCGCCTGCGCGAAGGCGTCGACGACCTCGCCGGCGGACTGCACCGGCAGCTTCAGCGGAATCTGCCGCAGCACGATGCCCTCGCGCGCCTCGCGCTGTCGCCAGGTGGTGATCATGCGCGGGTAGTCGAGCTCGGTGGTGAGCGCCTCGTCGCCCGGCTTCATCGGCAGGCCGAGGATGCACGTTTCCAGCGACTCGCTGGCGTTGCGGGTGATGGCCAGCTCGTCGGGCGAGCAGCCAAAGGTCGTGGCCAGGCCCTTTCGGACCGTTTCGACCTGCGGATCCTGGATTTGCCAGAGGTTTTTCGCGGGCGCGTTGTTCATGAACTCCAGGTGCCGGCGCATCGCGTCCTGCACGATGCGCGGCGACGGGCTGACGCCACCGTTGTTCAGGTTGATCAGGCTGCGGTCGACCGTATACGCCTGCTGAATCTCGAACCAGAAGTCCTCGTCCGCGGCGAGCTCCTCCGGGGCGCGCTCGGCGACGCGCTGCCGCGCTTCCTGCACGCGCGCCACGGCGTCGTCGGTGAGCGCAGCGATCGCCAGTCCGCCGGTCGCCGCTGCCCGTACGAAGTCCCTTCGCGTCCAATCCGCGGGAATGGCAGCTTTCATGATGGAGGACGATTCTAGCGGCGGCCCGCTGTTAAAGAAGCGACTCGACGGATTTTTCAATGGCCGGGCTGGAGCCAGGGCTCGTCGCGTCCGTCGCCGGTCCACTGCGAGTTGTCGCCGTCGAAGTTGATCACGCCGTCGGCTTCCGCGCGATAGCCCAGCTCGGTCAGGCTGCGGGCGTCGGCATGCCCGTCCAGCCAGAGCACGTTGGCACGCTCGCGGTGCCGCGGGTCGGCCGCCGTGCGATGCTGCGGCGAGTCGTCAAAACCGGCCATCTCGCCCTTGGCGGAGTCGACGCGCGGCGGATCGAGATTGAAACCCTCGTTGCCCAGCAGCCAGGCGTCGCGGCCGTTGTTCTCGTAGTCGACGCGCTCGCCCTTGGGATAGGACGCGGGCGTGCCCATGCCGTCGGCGACCGCGACCGTGCGGCCGGCATTGCGGATACTGGTGAGCCGGACCGGCCAGTTCTTGTACGACTCCAGGTCGTCGCCGTCGAGCAGGCGCGAATTGCCCAGGAACTGGTAGTTGTAGCCGTACGAGCCGTTGCGCTCGTCGGTCCATTCAGGCACGGTCGGGCAGACGTAGGAGCCATGCGAGTAGTTCTGCCGGTCGCCCTTCTCGCCGAACCGGTCGATGTCGGTCTTGCAGGCTTTCGGGTCGGCGAAGGGCGCCGCCCCGACGCTGATGCTCATCATGACCAGGAAGGTCGGCCGGAATTTGCGCCCGCCATTGATGTCCGCCGACATGTTGCAGTCGTCGACCGCCGGCAGCCGGCCGGGCGGCAGCATGTCGCGGCTGAGGTTGGCATAGATGGTCATGCCCTGGCCGAGCGTGCGCAGGTTGGCGGCACATAGCGAGGCC
>CAYOHG010000189.1:0-6639 GCA_964403685.1 uncultured Planctomycetales bacterium | reverse complement strand
TGGCCTCGCTAATTGTGCGCGAATGCATGTGCAGGACAATGTTCGCCAGCCCGCCTGGGCAGCCGTGGCAGTAGCTCATGATCGTGCCTTCGGACGTGCAATCGCCCCAGGCGCAGCCGTCGATCGGCGGGTTCATGTCGTGCGTGTGCGGCGCACCGAAATTGTGCCCCGTTTCGTGCGCGACAACGTACGGATCCCAGTTCTGGTCATGGTGATCCTGAAGCGGGATCGGAAAATACCCGCCCAGGTTGGCGGAAAGTCCGTAGTTGTAATTCCAATTGCACAGCCCCGGCACGTAGGCGACTCCCCCGCCCAGCGGCCGGCCGGAGAAGAAATGCGTCACGTTGCGATACTCGTTCGTCATGTGCGCATTCCAGTAGTTCTGGAACTGTGTAAGCTGCGCGCCCGTGTCTGGCTGGTCCCACGGGTCAGCGTCCGTGTCCCACAGCCGTAGATACGTCAGGAGCAGCCCGACGCCGAAATCCCCCTCGAAGATGTAGCTGACGGCCCCGGAAAGCGTCGCCGCATACGCCCCGGCCGCGTTCAGGTCACCGCCAAACAGTACGCTGGTGAATTCGCGATCGGTCTCAACGGCGTAGCGCGCCCGTCGGCACGTGGCGCGGTTCGCCGCGGCCGCACCCTCACGCTCGCTCGGAGGCCGCTCGTCGCTGCTAGCAAGCGTAAACTCATCAGCCCGGCACTCCCACGGTTGCAGCGGAATCGCCTCCGCCGGCACCCGGTCGCGGTCGTAGCACACCACCGGGCCGCTGCGTCCATAGGCGCCGCTCGAAAGCACGAACCTCCCGGCCGAGGAATCGACCCAGCCGTGCACGCCCCAGGCCGACAGGCTCAGGAACGCGCGCGAATCCGGCTCATCGGCCACTCCTCCGGCCAGCACGACGACTTCCGGTAGCGGCAGCAGCCGTTCGGAGTGCCCGTCGGCGACGACGAATCGCGCATCGGGCGCGAAGACCGCGCGACGGCGCAGATCCAGCACCAGCGCACGGTCCGCATCGACCGCAAAATCGGTCAGACGCAGTTCGGCAGCGTCGCGCAAGGCGTCGAGCCGCGCGGCATCAAGCCGCAGCGCGATTCCGTGCGGCACGACGTCGCTCGCATCGCGCAGCAGCGGCGATGCAAAAATCTGGATCGCATCCTGGGCCGGTGCGGAACCGGCCAGAACGGTGGCGGCTACGAGAATCGCAAAACCCATTCGAAAGCCCGACATGACCAGCTCCCTGATCGTCTGGACCGGTGCTGCACCGCGGTCGAACGTCCAGACGTTGGCAGAATCCGCCCCGCCTATGAGCGTAGCGTGCCGCGAGACGTACGCACAGCCCAAACCGCAGGAGTTCGCTCTTCGCGTGCGCCAACAGGCGGGAACCCCCAGCCGGGCCCGATACAATCCGCAGCATGTCCCCCGACCACGAGCTACCGCCGCCGAGTCTGGCCTGGGACCAGGCAACGCTCACCGACCCGCACGCGCGCGAGGACAAGGCGGCGCGGGTCGAAGCCATGTTCGACGCCATCGCGCCGACCTACGAGCGCGTCAACACCGTCGCCAGCCTCGCCCAGGACGGACGCTGGCGCCGCCGCACGGTGGCCGCGGCGGACCCGGGCCGAAACGACGTGGTACTGGATGTGTGCTGCGGCACGGGCGACATGATCCGCGCCTTGGCGGTCCACGATCCGGCGCCACGGCTGATCATCGGCCTGGATTTTGCCGCCAACATGCTCGCGCACGGCGTCTATCCCGGTGTCCGCGTGCCCGTGCAGCTTATTCGCGGAGACGGGCTGCGGCTGCCTTTGGCCGACGCCTCGGTGGACGTGATCACCTGCGCATTCGGCGTGCGGAATTTCCAGAATCTGCTGACCGGGCTGCGCGAGATGCGGCGCGTGCTGCGGCGCGGCGGCCGCGCGCTGATCCTGGAATTCGCGTTGCCCGAAAACCCGATTTTCCGCTGGGGATATCGCTTTCACACCGAAGTGATCCTGCCGCGTCTGGGAACCTGGCTGAGCCGCGACCGCAGCGGAGCCTACGAGTACCTGCCCAAGTCCATCGCCACGTTCCAGCGCCGCGGCGAAATGGTCGCGCGGTTGCGCGAAGCGGGGTTTGCGACGGTGACCGCGACACCCATGAACTTCGGCAGCGTCGTGCTCTACCGGGCGTGCCCTTGACCGCGGCGCGCCTCAGGCGTAGCTGCCGGTGTCGGCGGACTTTCGCGGACCGCGCTCGGCGGCGGCGCGGCGCTCGTAGCCGCTCTCGCGGTGGGCTAGCAGAGGGTCGCCGGGTAGACCGCGTGCAGTCCGGTACTCCGCCAGGAACGGCCGCACGTTGATCGCGAACGCGTCGCGATAGGCGCGCTCGGCGAGGATCACATCATCGCGCTCACGGGCGGCGGCGGCGGCGCCCTGGTCGATCAACAGCGCTTTGGCGAACAGTTCCTGAGCGATCATCACCGACTGGATCATCGCGTCGATCTTCGGCTGAATCGTGTGCGACTGGTCGATCATGTAGGCGATCGGCAGGTCCGCCTCGCGCTCGTGCTCGGCCAGCGCGATCTCGGCGAAGATGCGGAAGAGCTGATACGGGTCGATCGAGCCGAGCGTCAGGTCGTCGTCGGCGTACTTGCGATCGTTGAAATGGAAACCGCCCAGCATTCCCTCGTCGATCAGGAACGCGACGAGATGCTCGATGTTGCAGCCGGGCAGGTGATGCCCGGTGTCCACCAGCACGCGGGCGCGCGGCCCGGCCTGCTTCGCGAGCACGTACGCCATCCCCCAGTCGGCGATGTCCGTGTGATAGAAGGCCGGCTCGAACGGCTTGTACTCGACCAGCATGGTCATCGCAGCCGGCATGGCGGCATGAACCTCGTGCAGCCCCTCGGCGAACCAGCGCTTGCGTTGGCGCAGGTGCCCCTGACCGGGGTAGTTCGTGCCGTCGGCGAACCAGAGGCTCAGCAGGTTGGAATCGAGTTGCGTGCCGAGCCGCACGCAGTCCAGAAGGTGCGCCACCGCCCGCGTCCGAATGGCCGGATCGCGATTGGCCAGCGAGCCCCACTTGTAACACGCGTCCTGAAAGACGTTGGGGTTGATGGAGCCGATTTGCACGCCGAGCGACTCGGCGTACCGCTTCACCGCGAGCGGATCGGCCCGGGGCGCGAAATCCCACAGCACGTGCACCGCGACGCTGGGACAACAGCCCGTGCAGCGATGAACCTGGGCCGCGTCGGCCAGCTTCTCCTCGATCGTGCCGGCGGCGGCCGGCTGCGGGAACTTGCCGAAGCGCGTGCCCGTGTCAGCGTAACCCCACGAGGGAGTCTCGATGCGGAACCGATCCAGCCGCGCCGCAAGCCGCGCCTCGCTGCTGCTGCCTGGGCCGGTCATGGCCTGCTCCGTCCCCGTATCCGCGCGTTGATGGGTTGCCCGTCGCCGGCACAAAGTTCAGAAGTCATATTGATCGATGTTCTCGCGCGTGAAGACCAGGATGTCACCCAGCAGGATTTGGTCGCCGACGATCTTCTTTTCACCCAGCCGCCCGGCGCTCAGGCTGCTCGCGCCGGCCTTGAGCCCGCCGCGCGCCAACGCATCGGCGGCGTAGACGGTCAGGTATCCCAGGTCGACCGTGTTCCAGAGCACAACCGACTTCACCGTCCCGTCGTGCACATAGGCCTTCATGTCGTTCGGCGTCGCCAGGCCGGTGACCAGCACGCGGCCGGCCTGCCCGCCCTGCTTGACCGCCTCCGCCGCGCCCGGGAACGAAACCGAGCTGATCCCGAAAACGCCGCGCAGATTCGGATAAACGCTCAGCAGATCACGCGTCATCTGAAACGCGACGCGCTGATCCTCGTTGGAAGGCTTGGTCGCCACCAGCCGCAGCTTCGGGTAGCGCTCCAGCCGCTGCTTCATGAACTTCATCCACTCGTTCTGATTGGCGGCGGTGAGCGTCGCCGTGACGACTGCAACGTCGCCCTCGGCCGCATCCCCGCCGAGATCGCGCGCCATGGTGTCGACCAGCGCGAAGCCGATCTGCTCGGGCGTGGCCTGGTTGACCATGAACTCGCGTGCCTCGGGGCGAGCATCGGCATCCCAGGTGATGACGTGGATGCCCTTCTCGCGCGCCCGCTTCATCGCCGGCGCGACGACGTCGGGGTCATTCGGCGAGACCGCGATCACATCGACGCGCTGCAAAGTCCAGCGTTCGATCATCGAGGCGGCCTTCTCGGGCGAGCCGTCGGTCGGGCCGTCGTAGATCAGGTTGATATTGCCCAGTTCGTCGGCCGCTTGTTGTGCACCTTTGGCGCAGCTTGTGAAATACGGCAGCCCTTTCTTCTTCGGCAGCAGGCAGATCGTGATGCGATCCGTCTGTGCTGCGCAGGCCGCTTCGGCGGCGCGTCCCGCCGCGTCGGCTTCGGCTGCGCGAGCCGCGCCTGCGGCCGCCCAGATCGCCCCGCCCGCAGTTGCAAGCGCGGTCGCAAGCACGATGGCACGACGCAGAAACGGGGGCATGAACGCACTCCGCTGAATGGTGAATCGCGGCCCGGCGACCGCCAGCAGGTCAGGTGGCGCGCCGCGCCAGGGCGCGTTGCAAGAGAACCGCCCCGATCAGCAGCAGGCCGACCACAACGAGAATAAGCTCGTCGTTGTTCCAACGCCAGCTTACGAACTGCCGCACCTCGTGCAGCAGCGCCACGCCCAGCAGCGTACCCACCAACCCGCCCTGGCCGCCGAAGACGCTGGTTCCGCCCAGCACGACGGCGGTAATCACGTCCAGCTCAATCCCCATGCCGATGTCGGCCTTGGCCGTGTTGCGCCGGGCGACAAACAGCACCGCCGCAAGCCCGCTGGCAAGCCCGCTGAGCGTGTACAGAACGAGTTTCGCGCGGGCTAACGGCACACCCGAGAAGCGCACCGCGGTCTCGTTGTGACCCATCGCCGGCAGGTAGTGACCTGCGACGGTGAACCAGAGCGCGACCAGGCCGGTGGTCAGCACGGCGGCGAAGCACCAGCCGGGCAACACGATCCCCAGCCAGCTCGCCTCGGACAGATTCAGGAACGTGCTCGGAAAGCCGGAAACCGGTCGTGCCCGGCTGATTCCCTCGGCCAGACCGCGATACATCGACAACGTCGCCAGCGTCACAATCAGCGGATGCAGCCGGGCAAACGCGACGAACAGACCGTTGACCAATCCTGCGACCGCGCCGGTGAGCAGCGCCAGAGCCGCGGCGAACCAGACCGAAGCCCCCGCGTCGTACGTCAGCCCCAGCACGACCGCGGCCAGCGCCATCGTGGCCCCGACCGACAGGTCGATCCCACCGGTAATCAGGATCAACGTCATCGGGATGGTCAAAATCGCCAGCTCGAAAACCTGCGACGCAAGACTCAATTGCGTCTCAACCGAAACGAATTCGGGATTCAGCATTCGCGCCGCGGCCAGCAGGCACACCAGCAGCCCCAGCAGCACGCACTCGTGCAGCGCCGCGGCGCGCAGCGGCGAAGCACGCCCGATCCGTCGGCCCGGCGGCACGCTCATGCGGGCGCTCCGGCGAGGAACCGCCGATCGGTCGAGCGTTGCGGCCACCATAGGCGCCGGATTTGATCCAATGCGACCGCGCCCAGAATGAACGCCCCCTGAATGGCGCGTTCCCAGTACGTGGCCGACTCGCCCAGCTCCAGGAACAGCAGCACGCTCCGCACGATCCCCAGCAGGACGACCGCCAGCGCCGTGCCGATCAGCGATCCCGAGCCGCCGCGGATCGACGTACCCCCGACGACGACCGCCGTCACGGCCAGCAGTTCCGATCCTTCGCCCAGGCCGGATTCGATCACGGCCAACTGCGGTACGCTGACCAGCGCCGCCAACCCGGTCAGCAGACCGGTCAGCGCGAACGCAAGCGCCTTCAGCCGTCGCACAGCCAGGCCAGCGGTCCGGGCAGCCTCAGGGTTGCTGCCGGCCGCGTAAATCCGGCGGCCTAGCGGCGTGCGATGCGCCAGCCACAGCCCGGCAAGCAGAACGAATAGTGCGGACCACAAGCTGACCGGGATTCCGCCGACGCCGCCCGTTCCGAGCCAGCGCAGCTCGTCCGGCAGGATGGTGATCCACTCGCCGCCGAGCAGCATCTCGGTCGCGCCGCGCAGCACCGTCAGCATGCCCAGCGACACGATGATCGAGGGAACGCGCCCCACCGCCACGAGCAGCCCGCTGAGCAACCCGATCGCGGCCCCCAGCGCGAGCGTCGCGCCCGCTGCCACGACCGGCGGCAGGTCGAGCCGCTGCGGCGACGCGAGAATGCCCATTACCGCCGCAAGTAGACCGAACAACGACCCGATGGAAATGTCAATCTCCCCGACGATGATCACCAGCGTCAGCCCGCAAGCGACAATCAGCGTCGGTGCACAATGCACGAGCATGTCAACCACGTTGCGCGACGACAGGAACGCGGGATTCGCCAGCCCCGTGCCGATCAGGGTGATCGCCAGCACCAGCGCCAAACCGGTCTCGCGGCGCAGCAGCCAGCGCTCGACCCGGACCGACGTCGGCGGCGGCGCGGCAGCCTGCGTCATGCGACGGCCCCTCCCGGTCGCGGGATTGCTTCGCCGGCGCCGCGCGGCACCGCAAGAGCGAGCACGGCCTCCGGG
>CAYOHG010000188.1:0-6652 GCA_964403685.1 uncultured Planctomycetales bacterium | reverse complement strand
GCCGCCGCCAGGCCGAGCGAAAGCACACAGCCGGCGCGCGGGCGGCCAGCCTCCGCGCTGCCCGCGTCCAGCCCGGGTGCAGCGCACGCCGCCGCGTTGCGGCTGACCGCGTCGCCCAGCAGCAACGCCGGACGCGGCAACGCGGCGATAAACTCGTGCACACCGCGCAGCGCCGGCGTGCTCACCCGGCGTATTCGCCCGCTGCCCGGCTCGTCCGCCGCAATCCGCTGAAAGGCCGCACAGTAGGCGTGCCCAGCCTTCGCGTTGATCAGCACGCCGACATGCTGAGGTGCGCTCGGCAGCTCGTCCGCGTTCTGCGCAATGACATCCAGCGAGCAGACGCCGACCACGGCGCACCCGCAAACCGCCTGCGTCATTCGCGCCACGGTCGCGGCGACGCGCAGGCCGGTGAAGCTGCCCGGGCCGCATGACCAGCACAGCAGATCGACCTGGCGCAGCCCGATCTCGGCGTCTTGAAGCAGTGTAGCGATGGCGGGAAAGAGCTGCGCCGAACCACGCTGGGCCGGGTCCAGGGACCGCTCGAGCGGCGCGCCGCCGTCCACACGGAGCGCGATGCTGGCAACGCTCGAGGAGGTCTCCAGGGAAAGGATGCGACGGAATTCGCTCATGGGCTGATTTCGCGAGTTTGGGCCTGCTCACCGGCCGGAACTAAGACCGCCGCCCCGCCATGCTGAACAGCGCGACCGGCCCGTCATTTCCAAGAGCAAGGTGACGAGAAACCGTGCCGCGAAGCCCGTGTGCGGGCCACTTTGCGGGGAGTCGCGCACCAGCGGCAGCGGGCCGATTTCTCGCAGCGCTCGGAATGACGCGCATGGCGCGCTTACGTTTCGTCGGGACTCGGGTCGCCACCCGCGCCGGCGTCGCCGCCGCCCGCGGCGGACCCGCCCTCGCCGCCGATCTCGTCCCTGTCCGTCACCACCTTGGCCACGGCGACGACGCTGTCATCGCCCTCCACGCGAATCAGCCGCACGCCCTGCGTCGCCCGGCCGATCTCGCGAAGCTGGTCGACCGTCATGCGCAGCAGCGTGCCCTTGCCGGTGATCAGCATCAGCTCATCGTCGCTGGTCACGGCCCGCAGGGCCACCACGCGGCCGTTCTTTTCCGTGACGCGCACGTTGATCACACCCTTGCTGCCGCGGTGCGTCAGTCGATACTCATCCACTTCCGTGCGCTTGCCGAAGCCCTTCTCGCAGACGGTCAACACCGACATTCCCGCGAGGATCGCGGCCATGTCGACCACGCGATCGTCCTCGCGCAGGTCGATGCCGCGCACGCCGCGGGCCGTCCGGCCCATCGGGCGGACGTCCTCCTCCTTGAAGCGGCAGGCCATCCCTTCGCGCGTGGCCAGCACGATCTCCTGGCCGCCGTCGGTCAGCGCAACACCGATCAGCGTGTCGTCGGCGTCGAGGGTGATCGCCTGAATGCCGCTGGGCCGCGGGTTGGAGAACGCGTTCAGCGGCGTCTTCTTCACAACCCCGTGCTCGGTCGCGAAGAAGACGTATTTTTCTTCGAATTCCCGGACCGGCAGGATCGCCATGTGCCGCTCACCGGCCTGCATGGTCAGCACGTTGGCCAGGCTGCGGCCGCGGCTGGTGCGCGAGCCGCTGGGAATATCGTAGACCCGCAGCCAGTAGATCCGCCCGCGGTTGGTGAACACCAGCATGTAGTCGTGCGTGCTGGCAACGTGCATGTGCTCGATGAAGTCGCCGTCCTTGTTGTCGGTTCCCTTGACGCCCTTGCCGCCGCGGCCCTGGCTGCGAAAAGCGTCGGACGGCACGCGCTTGATGTAGCCCTCGTGCGAGATGGTCACGACCACGTCCTCGCGCTCGATGAGCTGCGCGACGTCGACGGCGCTGGCGTCGCCGGCGATCTGCGTGCGGCGCGGCTCGCTGTACTTGTCGCGCAGCTCGCGCAGGTCCTCGGTGATGATGTCCAGCACGCGCCGCTCGTCGGAGAGGATCAGCTCGAAGTCGGCAATCTCGACCGTCAGCTCCGAGAATTCGCGGGCGAGCTGCTCGATCTCCAGCCCGGTCAGCTTGCGCAACTGCATCGCCAGGATGGCGTCGGCCTGCGTATGCGTCAGGTACTGGTCGCTGCCGCAGCACTTCGCGACGAACGCCTCCGGCAGCAGCTTGCGCACCGTGGCCTGCTCGGCCAGCCGCAGCGGCTTGCCCATCAGCGCCGCGCGGGCGGCTTCCACATCCGGCGAGCGGCGGATCAGCGCGATGATCTCGTCGATGTCCGCCACCGCCAGGATCAGCCCCTCCAGCACGTGCGCCCGCTGGCGCGCCTTGCGCAGCAGGAACATCGTCCGGCGGCGGATGACGTTGATGCGGTGCAGCACGAACTGCTCGATCAACTGCTTGAGCGAGAGCGTCCGCGGCACGCGGTTGACCAGCACGATGTTCATCGCGTGCACGTTGGTTTGCAGCGGCGTGAACTTCCATAGCTGGTTGATGACGACGTTGGGGTTGGCGTCGCGCTTGAGAGCCAGCACGAGTCGAACGAGCTTGTCACGGCCGGATTCATCGCGCATGTCGTCGATGCCGGTCAGGTTGCCGGACTGGATGGACTCGAGGATCTTGTCCTTGATGGTCGGCAGCAAAATTCCATAGGGAATCTCGTCGATCACGACCTGGAGCCGCCCGTTCTTCAGCTCCTCGACCCGCGCCACGCCGCGAACGGTGATCGAGCCGCGGCCGCTGGCGTAGGCGTCGCGCACGCCGCTCAGCCCGCAGATTACGCCGCCGGTAGGAAAATCCGGGGCTTTGACATGCTGCATCAGCTCGTCGATGCTGATGTCGCGGTTGTCGATCCAGGCGATGGTCGCGTCGCAGATCTCCGCGAGGTTGTGCGGTAGAAGACGCGTGGCCATGCCGACGGCAATCCCCTCGGAACCGTTCACCAGAAGGTTGGGGAATCGTGCCGGCAGGACGACCGGTTCCTTGCGCGTGCCGTCGTAGTTGTCCTCGAAATCGACTGTCTCGCGGTCGATGTCGGCCAGCATCTCGGCGGCCGGTCGTGCCAGCCGAGCCTCGGTGTAGCGCATCGCCGCCGGCGGGTCGCCGTCGATCGAGCCGAAATTGCCCTGGGGATCCACCAGCAGGTGCCGCATGGCCCATTCCTGGCCGAGGCGCACCAGCGTCGGGTAGATCACGCCCTCGCCGTGCGGGTGATAGTTGCCGCTCGTGTCGCCGCAGATCTTGGCGCACTTGCGGTGCTTGGCGGTCGGCCCGAGGTTGAGATCGTGCATCGCGACGAGAATGCGGCGTTGCGACGGCTTGAGTCCGTCACGCACATCGGGCAGGGCCCGCGCCATGATGACGCTCATGGCGTAGGTAAGGTATGAGTCCTCCATTTCGCGCGTGATCGGCGTGGGGAGATGCTGTGGAGTCTGCGTCTGGCTCATACCCGCTCACCTGCTGTTGAATGCACTGGGCGCGGCACAACTGCCGGCCGCCGACCCGCCGTGTCGGTCCGAGCCACACACGGCCGGGCGGCGCGCGTTTCCGGGAACCCGCGCCGGCCCTGACGAGCCGGATTGTATTCGGATCAGGGCGCCTTCGCACGTTTGGACGGGGTTCGCAACCATCTGCAACGTCAATGGTTGCAGCAGCCGCGCCAACCCAGCGCGGCAGGCTGAAGATTGGGATCGGAATTTCGCTCTTGACAAATCCGTACATTAACCTAACATGCAGCCGCTGGAGAACGATTTCGGCGGCGCGCCGACGTCCTGTCGCGGGATAACGGTGCCCAGAGCGCGCGGGGGCTGTGCGCCGCGCCCGAGCCGTCCCCGGGCCGCCGGTTAAAAACCGGTGCCACAACGGAGTGAGAAGCGAACTCCGCTCGTGCCGTCCGGCGAACGGTGGATAGAATGTATCGGCTCACCTGCGGCTTGGCGTGCCCGTCGGCAGGTTCGCACCTTAGGCGTCAGGTCGAGCTTTCAACCAACGTGAACGGTGTGGGATCTTTCAACCAAAGGAGTCTTGCATGAGTCTGCGATGTACATGGATGCGCGGCGTGACCACCGGACTGTTGATGGCGGCCTTGAGCGTCTCGGCGTTCGCCCAGGAGCATGGCGAGAAGAAGCCCGATGCCAAGCCGGCCGCCAAGCAGGATCAGAACAAGGCCGAACCGCCCGCCATGGATGAAAAGGCGATGGCCGAGATGATGGCGCAGATGGAGAAGCTCAGCACCCCCGGCGACAACCACAAGCTGCTCGCGGGCATGGTCGGTGACTGGGCCTACACCACCAAGTGCTGGATGGATCCCAGCCAGCCCGCCAGCGAGTCCAAGGGGACGATGACGTGCAAGTCCACCTACGGCGGCCGCTACTTCATCGCTGACCACTCCGGCAAATTCGCCATGCCCGGCCCCGACGGCAAACCCGTCGAAAAGGACTTCACCGGCATGTCGATCGTCGGCTACGACAACATCAAGCAGCAGTTCGTCAGCGCCTGGATCGACAACTTCGGGACGGGCATTTCCACCTTTACCGGCACCTACGACGCGACCAAGAAGACCTTTACCTACACCGGCACGATGGAGTGCATGCCTGGTGATGTCGCCAAGGTCCGCGAGGTCATCAAGTTCGTCGACAAGAACACTCATGTCATGGAGTGGTACGAGGACCGCGGTCAGGGTGAAATGAAGACGATGGAAATCACCTACACCCGCGCTACTCCGCCGCCGACGAACTGACGTTTCCGCCTCAACAACATCGAATGATGCCCGCGCGGCGGTCGGATCCATGATCCCTCCGCCGCGCGCCGTTTGTGTTTCCCGATGTGCGAATCGCACTTCGCCTCGCGCGGCGGCTAGTTCGCGACGTTCGGCGGAATCTCGCCCCCGCGGCCCAGCGCGTCGAACGTCGCCTGAAGCGCCGCCCGGAAGGCCTCGTAGGTCATCCACTCGACGTGGCCGTCGACGAAGAGCACGTTGGTTCCTTCGTTCGTGACAATCTGCTCGTAGGCGACGACCGTTCGTCCGGCGTCCTTGACGCGTGAAAGTCGCACGCCCGGAATGTAGACATACGCGGCGCTGAGCGGGTCGGCCTGAAGCGGCGAGGTCAGCGATTGCTGCGGCAGCATCCCCTTCTCGACCAGCACGTCGAGCGAGTCCGGGAACTGATCCTGGTTGTCCGCCGCGTAGATGTGCAGCCCGACTCCGATGGATCGCAGGTTCGACATGCTGACTGTGCGTTTGGCGACATGGCGGGCTCGCGCCAGCGAGGGCAAGAGAATGGAGATCAGTAGCGCCGTGCCGGCGGCGACGCCCGCGTTCAGCGATGCCCCGCGCGACTCGTAGAGCATCCCTTCCGCGGTCATCCGCCCCATCGACACCGAGTGGCGCGGCCCCTTCAGATAGGTCGAGAAGTGCGGCAGATGTGCCAGCGCGCCAGTCTGTTGCGGCGACATGGACGCCATTGCGGCGACTCCGTGCGTCAGCAGACCGTAGACCGCATGCATCATGTAATGCGCATCGGCCGAACCGAAAGAGCTGAGAGGAGACGGGTTCGCGGTCAGCAGCGAGTGAATCCGGGGATCATCGATCAGGCGCGGTCCGCGCGTCGCCGGGTCGATCTCGTTGGCGGCGGCAGCGACCGTCTGCGGCAGCAGTCCGAAGACGAACCGGCCGTCCACAAACGTCCAGGCCGGCGCCACCGGGCTGGGCACGCCGCCGATCACAGCGTAATGAACCGTGTGCGCCCCGTCGGCCAGCTCGGCGACGCTCAATTGCACCTTGTTCTGCGCCAGCAGGGGCGCGAGGATTTCGGCCAGCCGCAGCAGGATCCCGTGCAGGCGCTTGGCGTCGTTGGCCTCGGCCACCAAGACCGTCCCGGAGCCATAGAAGCCCCCGTGCGGCGGCGTATCGAACAGCGCCCAGGTGTCGCCCAGCGCGGGCAACAGATCATCGACAATCGAAAAGCCCACC
This sequence comes from uncultured Planctomycetales bacterium, assembly GCA_964403685.1. GTDB lineage: Bacteria > Planctomycetota > Phycisphaerae > UBA1845 > Fen-1342 > CAYOHG01. Next base: position 697 of record CAYOHG010000188.1, on the reverse strand, counting down.
AGCGCACGCGCGGCGCTCAGCCCGGCTTCAACCTGCGGCAGCACATCCGGATTGACCGATTCCATGACTGCCTGCGACTCGTTCCAGAGCCCGAGCAGGTCCAGGTTCCAGACCGAGCCCCAGTAGAGCTCCGCGGGCAGCAGTTGCAGATCGCCCTGACTGAGCGGCGCTTGATCGAAGAGTTTCAGCAGGCCACGGCGCGCGCCATCCAGCCGGACAAACGTGTAGTCCGAATCGTCGGCGCCGGCTCCCATCTGGGCGTAGATGGACTGCACGCCCTCGACTCGCAGCGCCTCCATCAGTCTGGCCAGCCACGGCGCATCGTGCGCGGCGGATGCCAGCGCGGGCTTCGCAAGTTGCTCGTACAACGCGCGCGCGTCGGCATAGAGGGCGAGCCCCGGACCTTCCGGCGGCGCGATCGGCCCGATCGCGGACTTCAGTGCCGGAGTCGCCGCCAGCGATGTGCCAGCCTTGCCGATCTTGGCCAGCAGCGCTCCGAGCGAATCCGGGCTGGCGCTGGATACCAGCAGCAGGTGACCAGCGGGCGTCGAACCCCAGGCCGCGAGAGGCACTGTGCCCTCGGCGGAGACCCGGCGCAGAGTGGTACCGCCCAGCGACAGAGTGCGTTTTGAGTCCGCCGCGCCGGCGATGGCGGCAATCTGGGCCTCGAACGCGTCGCGCGATTCCCCCGGATCAA
>CAYOHG010000187.1:0-6691 GCA_964403685.1 uncultured Planctomycetales bacterium | reverse complement strand
GCCCAACATCATCCTGATCGTTGCCGATGCCCTGCGGGCAGACCGACTCGGCGTCTTGGGACATGCCCGCCGGTTGACCCCCACCATCGACGCACTGGCCGCCGAGGGCGTGCTCTTTGAACGCTGCTACTCGGCGGCGCCCTGGACGCTACCGAGCGTCGCCTCGCTATTCACCTCGTACTACCCCGGGGTGCACAAGGCGACCGAATACGTAACCGAGGCCGCGTTTCAGGGCGGGAAAATCCGCTCGGTCTCGATCCTCGGCGAGGGCTTCGACACGCTGCCGGAAGTGCTGAAGTCGGCCGGTTACTCCACCGCGGCGATCTCGGCGAACCGCTTCGTTCAACCGGAGCTGGGATTCGGGCAGGGCGTGGATTATTTCAAGGGCGACTTCGCCGCCAACACGCTCGACGGCGGCGTGGTCAACGAGGCGATCTTTTCGTGGCTCGCCCAGCGTCCCAAGGACCGCCCGTTCCTGCTCTACGCGCACTACATGGACATTCACGGGCCGTATAACGCGGCTCCGCAGTTCATGGACCCGCTGATCGCGGAAGTCGAGCGGCATCCTGACAAGCACGCCCTCTCCAGCGACGAGCTCAAACGCCTGCTGCCGTACCTGCGCAAGCCGCCTCCGCACGGCGATCCGGCGCGGCACGAGGCGCTGATGGGGTTTCGCGAGTACTGGGAGGCGCGCTACGACGCCGGGGTAGCCCAGTTCGACTTTCACCTCTCCCAGCTCATCGCGCGGCTTCGCGCCGAGGGACTGTGGGACGAAACGTACGTCGCGCTCTGCGCCGACCACGGCGAGGCGCTCTGCGAGCACGGTCTGTGGGATCACGGCTACTCGCAGCACGAGACGGATATCCACGTGCCGCTGATCCTGCGCTGGCCAAACGAGCTTCCGGCCGGCCACCGCGTCAGTGAGAACGTGCGGCTGCTCGACGTCATGCCGACCATTCTGGAGCAACTGAGTGTCGGCAAGCGCGACGGGTTGCAGGGCAGCTCGCTCGTGCAGAAGATCTTCGCGCCTAACCCCCGCAAGGTGACCGACATCTTCGCTGAAGCGCCGAAATCCGGGCCGCCGCAATTCGCTTCTATCCGCGGAAACTGGAAACTGATCCAGATCGAACTGCCCGACGCCGCGACGCGCGCGCAGTTGTTCAAGCTCGATGCTGATCCGGGTGAGCATCGTGACGTTTCGCGCCAGGAGGTCGACCGCGTCCGCAGTTTCCTGCAAAAGCTGCGTTTGCAGCGCGAAACCAACGCAAAGATCCGGCCGGACGCGGTCGCCGTCCGCCGCGACGTTCCGCGCGATGCCGCCGACCGTTTTGGCGGCCTGGGGTACGCTGGCTTCGGCAGCGATGAGGACAGCGGCGAGTCGTCCGCGGCGAGCACGCAAACGACCGTCGATTCCCCGCCCGCATCCGACTCGCAACCGGCGTCTCCGGCCACGCAGCCGAGCACCGAGCCCCGGACGGAAGAGCCATGAAGTACGCGAAAAACCTCACCAACCGCGTGAATCGCCGCTCCATCCGGCTGCCGGGTCGCGACCGCCTGGAGCGCCGGGCGATCGCGGGCGTGGCCCTGGCGGCGTACGTCGCAATGCTGTGGTGCGCATCATTGCGCGATGGCGCGACTCCGCCGCCGACGGACGCACCGCAGTTTGCCTACATCGGCCCCGGGGCCGGCCTGGCACTGGTCGGCTCATTCCTCACGATTCTGCTGGCGGTGCTCTCCGCGCTGCTGGCCCTGCTCACGTACCCGCTGCAGCTGATCTGGCGCCTGCTGCGCGGGCGGCGCGGGCTGCGCCGCGCCCAGGTGCGGCGGGTGGTCGTAGTGGGGCTTGACGGCCTCGAGCCGACGCTGGCCGAGCAGTTCATGAGCGAGGGACGGCTGCCCAACCTGAGCCGCCTGAAGGAAAGCGGCAGCTACCTGCGTCTGGGAACCACCTGGCCCCCGCTCTCGCCGGTGGCCTGGTCGTCGTTCAGCACCGGTACGAACCCCGGCAAGCACAACATCTTCGACTTCATCATGCGGACGGCGAACTACCGCCCGACGATCTCGTCGGTGCGCATTCGCGAGCCGCGCCGCAAGCTGAAGCTTGGCTCGCTGGTGATCCCGCTCAGCAAGCCGGACATCGCCGGCCTGCGGCGCAGCAAGCCGTTCTGGAACGTGCTCAGCGAGCACGGCATCTTCAGCGCGGTGCTGCGCGTGCCGATCACCTTTCCGCCGGATCGTTTCAAGGGCGTGCAGCTCTCCGCGATGTGCGTGCCGGACCTGCGGGGCACACAGGGCGTGTTTTCCTACTATGTCGAGGAGGGCGACGCCGGCGCGACGATGGATGGCGACGTGGGCGGCGACCGCATCCTCGTCGAGCGGCGCAACGGCTCGGTGCACTCGTTCATCCGCGGCCCGGTCAACAGCCTGCGCACCGATGCGCCCGAGCTGCGCGCGCCCTTCCGCGTGACGCCCGGCCGCAACGGCGACGACGCCACGCTGCACATCGCCGACGAGCGCATCCCGCTCAGGCGCGACCGTTACAGCGACTGGGTCCGTGTCCGCTTTTCGGCCGCCCCGGGGATGAACATCTACGGCATCTGCCGCTTCTATCTGAAGCGCTACGAGGCGCCGTTTGAGTTGTATTGCACGCCGCTTCAGATCGACCCCGATCGGCCGGTGATGCCGATCGCGCACCCGACGGTGTATTCGAGCTACCTGGCCCGCCAGCAGGGGCCGTTCTCAACGCTCGGGCTGGCCGAGGACACCTGGTCGCTCTCGGAGAAAGTGCTCAGCGAGGACGCTTTCCTCGAGCAGGCCTACGACATTCACCGCGAGCGCGAAACGATGTTCTTCGATGCGCTGCGCAAGGTGAAGACCGGCGTGGTCTGCTGCGTTTTCGACGGTCCCGACCGCATTCAGCACATGTTCTTCCGCTTTCTCGACGAGCAGCACCCGGCGCTGACGGCCGAGCAGCGTGCCTCGCACCGCCACTCCATCCGCGATTTGTATGAGAAGATGGACGCGCTCGTCGGCCGCGCGATGAAGGCGATCGGCGACGACCCGCGCACCGCGCTGTTCGTCATGTCCGACCACGGCTTCAAGACCTTCCGTCGCGGCGTCGACCTGAACGCCTGGCTGCGCGACAACGGCTATCTCGCGCTGCGCGACGGCCGCCGTACGACCGAGCATCCGTACCTTGCTGACATCGACTGGTCGCGCACACGGGCCTACACCGTCGGTCTGGCCGGCATTTTCGTCAACCAGAAGGGCCGCGAGCAGCACGGCACAGTTGAACCCGGCGACGAGACGCGCCGGCTGGTCGCTGAAATCACCCAGAAGCTGACCGGCCTGGTCGATCCCAAGACCAGCGAGATCGGCGTGCGCGAAGCGGTCCCGCGCGAGAAGGTCTACAACGGCCCCTACACCGAAAACGCCCCCGACATCATCGTCGGCTACAACGCCGGCTGGCGAATCTCCTGGGACGCCGCCATCGGCAAGTGCGGCGAGCCTGTCTTCAGCGACAATCTCAAGGCCTGGAGCGGCGACCACTGCGTCCACCCCGAGATCGTCCCCGGCGTGCTCTTCGCCAATCGCCCACTCAACCCGCAGAACGCGGCGATCATCGATCTCGCTCCCACCGTACTGGAGCTTTTCGGCATCGACCGCCCCGGATACATGGACGGCAAGTCGCTGCTGCCGCGAAACGGCAAGCCCGCTGCGCCCGCGGCTCCCGGGAGGTCGCCCAAGTCGCAAGAGGTAGTAACCGTATCATGATTCCCTCCGTTCGAACGACGACCCGCCGGATCACGGCGCCTGGGTTCGTGCCACGCCCCGCGCGCGCCGCGCGAACCGGCCTGCTGACCGCCACGCTCGCCATGCTGATGCTCGCTTCCCTCGGTTGCGGCGAAACCGCGCATGCCGGCAACAACGGCAACGGACGGCGTCTGCTGGTGCTCGGCATGGACGGACTCGACCCCGTGCTGCTCACGAAGCTCATGGACGAGGGCCGGCTGCCGAACTTCAGGAAGCTCGCCGACAGCGGCACCTTCATGCCGCTCGAAACCAGCATGCCGCCGCAGAGTCCGGTCGCGTGGTCCAACTTCATCAGCGGCTCGCATCCCGGCACACACCAGATTTACGACTTCATTCACCGTGATCCCAACCCGGACCCGGTCAAGCACGCGATCTTCGACATTCGCCCGTTCCAGTCCACCGGCGACGTTGTCGACGTCGAGCCCGAGGGCTTGTCGGCCTACCTGCCGCCGCAACTGAGCGCCGGACAGTGGCAGATTCCGCTGGCCACGACGGCGACCGTGAAGTCATTCCGCCGGGGGCCGAATTTCTGGGACGGGCTGATTGCAGCCGGCATCTCCACCACGATCTACCGCTTGCCCGCGATCTACCCGCCGCCCGTCGTGAAGGGCCGGGGCACGTTCAAGTGCATCTGCGGCATGGGCACGCCGGACCTGATGGGCGGCTATGGCGAATACTGGATCTTCAGCGAGAGCGGCGCGATCAGCCGCGGCCGCGTGGAGAACGAAGGGGGCAGGTTCTCCCGGCTGGTCTTCGACGGCGATCATGCCTTCGCGACGCTGATCGGACCCGAGAACATGCTGCGCAAGCCCGAGCCGGACCCGAGCGACCCCAGCGGCAAGACGCTCAAGCACCCGCCGCTATCGATTCCGCTCGACTTCATCCGCGACCGCGAAAGCAACTCGCTTCAGATCGTCATCGCCGAGGAGCAAAACGTTGTTCTAAAGGCCGGCGAATGGAGCGACTGGGTCACGCTAAGCTTCGAAACCGGGCTGCCTGGGTCACTGATGTGGAGCGCCGCGGGCGCACCGACGTCGATCCAGACCATCGTGCAGTTCTATGTGCGCTCGGTGAACCCGACGACGCACGTGTACATGTCGCCCATGCAGATCGACCCGCTCAACCCGGTAAACCCGGTAAGCAACCCGGTCGAGTTTGCAACCGAACTGGCCCAGCGCTTCGGCCCGTATCACACGCAGGGCATTCCGGAGATGGCCAAGGCGCTCGAGGTGGGCGGCGTCAACGAGGATGAGTATCTCGTGCTCGTGCAGAACATGCTGGACGACCGCCTGCCGCAGTATCGCGCCGCGCTGGCCGAGTTCAGCGAGGGGCTGCTGTTCTACTACTTCGGGCACACCGACCAGCTTGCGCACATCTTCTGGCAGGACATGGCCAAGGGCACGAAGTTCGCCGACGTGATGCCCAAGGCCTACGAGGACGTCGACGCCCGCCTGGGCGAGGCGCTGGCGACGCTGGACGACGATGATGCGATCATCGTCCTGTCCGACCACGGCTTCTCGAGTTTCAAGCGCGAGTTTCACGCCAACACCTGGCTGCGGGATTCGGGTTACCAGGCCTGGCGCGGGGATTCGGTCGCGCAACGCGGGCAGATGGGCGTGATGCTCGGCAATCTCGTCTGGCCGCAGACCAAAGCCTACGCCTTCGGGATCAACTCGATCTACCTGAACATGGTCGGGCGCGAGCGCTACGGCGTCGTGACCGAGGCGGAGCGGCAGGCGGTGCTCGACGAGATTTCCGCCAAGCTGCTTCAGGTGCGCGACGAGGACGGTACGCAGGCGATCGTACGGGTTTACGACGTGCGCAAGGAGTTTCCGGGCGCCGACCCGATGCTCGCGCCCGATCTGCTGATCGGCTACGCGCACGATTACCGCGGAAGCTGGGCCACGGCGCTGGGCTTCGCCGGCAAGACCCAGTTTGATGACAACAAGAAATTCTGGCGCGGCGATCACTGCATTGCGCATTACCTCGTGCCCGGCTCGCTGCTGACCAACCTGAACGTCACCGTGGCGGATCCGAAGCTCTCGGACCTCGCCCCGTCCATGCTGGCGCTGTTCGGCGTGAAGGCGCCGAGCGGCATGACGGGCCGCACGATTTTCGGCGACGGCGGTCAGCTCGCCCGTATTCAACACTGAACGAAAAGGAGATCCGATGTTCGGACCCAGGCTCAAACTCGACAAGGCGCTCTACGAACGGGCCAGGGAGGTCGCCAAGGTGGCCGGCTACTCTTCGGTGGACGAGTTCATCGCCGCCGTCATCGAGCGCGAGCTGGCCAAGTTTGAAGGCGCTGACGACGACAAGGCGGTCGAAGAACGCCTTCGCGGACTGGGCTACATCCAATAAACTCGCGACCGCGCCGGAACCCGACGAATGAACACGCTGAACGCCATTCTGGCCGCGCTCGGGCGGGTGATGTTCGCGCCGCTGGCCGGGCTGCCGGCCTGGCTGCCGCTGGTGCTCTGGTCGCTGATTCTCGGCATGCTGGCGGCCTGGTGCTTCCGCTACACATCGCCCCAGGCGTCGCTGCGACGGGTCTCCGATCGCACCCGCGTGCATCTGCTGTCCATGAAGCTGTTCAAGGACGAGCTGGGCGTGACCTTCCGCGCGATCTGCGGGCTGTTCTTCGCGGCGGCCCAGCGCCTGGCGTTTTCCCTGCCGCCGATGCTCGTGCTGCTGGTCCCGTTCGTGCTGCTGCTGGCCCAGGTGGCGATGTGGTACGAATTCCGTCCGCTGCGGCCCGGTGAATTCACCCTGGTCGAGATGCGCGTCCGGCCGCAGGACTGGTCGCGCGTTGAGGGCGTCGAGCTGCATGCGCCGGCTGGCCTGGCGGTCGAAACGAAGGTGCGTGACAGCGCCCGGC
>CAYOHG010000186.1:0-6696 GCA_964403685.1 uncultured Planctomycetales bacterium | reverse complement strand
GCTGGTTGAAACGGACGCGGGTCACCACGATTACCGCACGGCCTGGAAAGAGATCACCGGATTCCTGGCAGAACTTGAACTGCTTGGCGATCCGTGAAGGTTCCGCGCGGCCCCGTAGGCGCGAGCGAACATCCGCTCGACGCCGGACGGCGGGTCCGCTTGACTCGGAGGGCAGCGCCATGAGCGAGGTCTTGCTGGTGCAGCGGCGCGGTGCGATCGTTGAGCTTACGCTCAATCGCCCCGATAAGCGCAACGCGCTCTCGCGCGAGCTGATCCGCGCGCTGACCGAAGAACTGCACCGGGCGGAGCAGGACGGCGGGATCCGCGTGGTACTGCTGAGCGGTGCAGGACCGTCCTTCTGCGCGGGGCTGGACCTCAAAGAGGTGGCCGCTACGACTCCTGAGCAGGCCGAGCACGACTCATCGGCGCTGCTGGCGCTGTTCGAAACCATCGACCAGCTCCCGCGCCCGGTCATCGCCGCGGTGAACGGGCCGGCGGTAGCGGGCGGTGCCGGACTGATCTCGGTGTGCGACCTGGTGATCTGCGGCGAGTCGGCCGTGATCGGATATCCGGAGATCAAGCGCGGGCTGGTTGCGGCGATCGTGATGACGTACCTGCGCCGACTGGTCGGCGAGCGGCAGGCAAAGTTCCTGCTGCTGACGGGGGAGAATCTGCCGGCACGGCAAGCGCTGGAATTCTGCCTGTGCAACGAAGTCGTTCCCGACGTCGAGTTGATGCCGCGCGCGCGGCACTGGGCCGAAACGCTGGCGGCGTATCCGCCGGTGGCCCTGGCGAACACCAAGCGGCTTTGGAATCGCATCCGCGGGCTGGAACAGTCCAGCGCCGTGCGGGAAGCGCGGGAGCTGAACGCCTCGATGCGGCTGACCGCCGAGTCGCGCGCCGGGATTCAGCAGTTCTTCGGGCAATCCGGACGCGCGGCGGACGCCGGGGGTATAGAATGATCGCCGCCCGTGCGGTGGCGGATGCTCGACAGCACGCGGCGAAGGAACGAACTTGATCGCGAGGCGAATGAAGCGATGAGCAATCGCATCCGACAGATCACGGAACTGGGGCAGTCCCTGTGGCTCGATTTCATCAGCCGCGACCTGCTGCACTCGGGCCGGCTGCGGGAATGGGTCAACGCGGGCCTGACCGGAATGACGTCGAATCCGACGATCTTCCAGAAATCGATCGCGGGCGGGACGGTCTACGATGCCCAGCTCCGCGAGCTGGCCGCCGCCGGACTGGATGCCGTTGCCATTTACGAGGCGCTGGCCATTCGCGACATCAGCGAAGCGGCTGACCAGTTGCGCCACGTGCACGCGGAAACCAACGGCCGCGACGGCTACGTCAGTCTGGAAGTCAACCCGCGCCTGGCGCATGACACGCAGGGCACGATCGCTGAAGCGCGGCGGCTGTTCGGGGCGGTCGACCGGCCGAACGTGATGATCAAAGTTCCCGCAACCGAGGCGGGCCTGCCGGCGATCCGCGCGTTGATCGGCGAGGGCATCAACGTCAACGTCACGTTGATTTTCGCGATCCGCATGTATGAGCGCGTCATGCAGGCGTATCTCGACGGTCTGGCGGACTTGCGCGCCGCCGGTCGCACGCTCGGGCGGATCGCGTCGGTCGCGTCGTTCTTCGTCAGCCGCGTCGATACGCTGGTGGACAAGCGGCTGGCGGAGCGTATTGCCGCCGGCGAGCGCAGCCTCGCGACGCTGCGTGGGCAGGCGGCCGTGGCCAACGCCAAGATCGCCTACGACCGGTTCAAGCACGTTTTCGGCGGGCCGGAATTCACCGCGCTGCGCGCCGCGGGAGCGCGTGTGCAGCGCCCCCTGTGGGCCAGCACGAGCACGAAAGACCCGGCCTATATCGACACGAAATACGTGGACGCATTGATCGGGCCGGATACGGTCAATACGGTGCCGCCCGCGACGCTCGACGCGATCCGCCAGCACGCCACCGTCGCCCGGACGATCGACCTGGATGTTCGCGAGGCGTACGCGGTGGTCGAGCGGTTGAACGCGGCGGGCATCAACATGACGGACGTGACGGATCAGCTCCTGGCCGAGGGCGTGCAGGCCTTCGCGGACTCGTTCGAGCAATTGCTGGCCGACATCGAAGCCAAGCGGCGCAAGTACGCGACGCGCTCATGACGGCAGCGCGGCGGCGGCGGCGCCCTCAGCACTTGCGCGCCAGCAGCAGGCCGTCGCCGATCGGGACAAGGCTGGGGAAGACGCGCGGATCGTCGCGCACCTTGCGATTGAGATTCCGGATCGAAATCGTGTCCGCGTCACGGGCCTCGGCGTCGGCCACCTGGCCGTGCCAGAGCGCATTGTCCACCGCGATCACGCCCCCGCGGCGCAGCAGCCGGAGCAATCGCTCGTAATACGCGTCGTAATTGCCCTTGTCCGCGTCCACGAAGGCGAAATCGAACGACTCGGCCTGGCCCGTGGCCAGCAGATCGTCGAGCGTTTGCAGCGCCGGGGCCAGCCGCAGGTCAATGCGGTCGGACACGCCCGCCTCGGCCCAGTAGCGCTCCGCCAACGCGGTCCATTCCCGGTTCACGTCGCAGCAGATCAACCGTCCGTCGGGTGGCAGCGACTCGGCGACGCATAATGCGCTGAAGCCAGTGAATGTGCCGATTTCGATCGCCCGCCGCGCCCCGAGCAGCGCGACCAGCAACCGCATGAATTGACCCTGTTCGGGCGAGATCTGCATGCGGCCGTGCTCAAGCTGTGCGGTCTCCTCGCGCAGGCGGCGGAAGATCGGCGGTTCGCGCAGAGTTTGCTCGACCAGGTAAGCGTGCAGTTCCGCGGACAGTTGAAACGTGCGTGAGGACATGAGTTCGAATGCTACCGTCGCGGCCTGCCAACGGACACCGGGTCGGGCCCAGCGTCGCGGCTGCCAGGAACCGGTCCATCACGGTGAGTAGCCTGCCCAGGGGCTCGCGGCAGACCGCTCTCCCGCCGACAATGGGGCCGTCACGAGTGGGAGCCAGAACATGCGCTCGAACACCTCTGCACTGTCGCCAACGGTCGTCCTGCTGACCGTCGCGTTCTGTGGGTCGCTGCGGGCCGAACCGCCGGCGCTCGATTCGTTCAACGTGGTCTGGAACACGCCCAGTGAAAACGCCGCCGGCTCGATGCCAATCGGCAACGGCGAGGTGGGACTGAATCTCTGGGTCGAGCCGGGCGGCGAGCTGGTCTTCTACCTTGCCCGCACGGACGCCTGGAGCGAGGTCAACCGCCTGCTCAAGCTCGGCGCGGTCCGTGTGCGGCTCGATCCGCCGCTCGTGCAGCCAGGCGAGCCGTTCCGTCAGGAGCTGATGCTGCGCGCTGGGTGTGTGGAGATTCGCTCGGGCGCCGCGGACCGACAGGCGACCTTGCGCGTGTTCGTCGACGCCGAGCATCCGGTGGTGCATGTGACGGGCGCATTCGATACGCCCCGCACGGTGCGGGCGGAGCTGCAATGCTGGCGAAACGAGCGGCACGTGCTGCGCGACCCGGCGGAGCTCAAGTCCAGTTGGACCATGCGCGACGCGCCGGCTGACATTGAGGTCTGGGAGTCCGCCGACGTCGTTGCGTCGGATGTAGCCGACGCGGTGGTCTGGTACCACCGAAACGAGCACAGCATCGTGCCGCTGACGCTTCGGCACCAGGGCCTGGAGTCCCTGCGATCGGCGGCATTCGACCCGCTGATTCAGCGCACCTTCGGCGGGTGGATGAGCGCTCGCGGATTTCAATGCGACGGGCAGCGCGAGCTGCGCAGCGCCGCTCCGGTGCGCGAGTTCGAACTGCAAATCGTCACGCATTGCGCCCAGACCGCCACCGTGGAGGAATGGAAGCAGGCCGCTGGCGCGCTGCACGACGCTGCTCCGCGTGCCGCCGCCGCCGCGGAAGCGACGCAGCGCTGGTGGTCGGCATTCTGGGAGCGAAGCTAGATTTTTGTGCGCGGCGACGACCCGCCGGCACAACGCCGCGCCGACGATCGCTTCAACGGCTCGCACCTGACCCGGGCGTATGTGCTCCAGCGCTGGATTGCGGCATGTGGCGGACGCGGAGGGTACCCGATCAAATTCAACGGCTCGATTTTCACGGTCGAACCGTTGCACACGAACGGGGCCGCGTTCAACGCGGACTGGCGCAACTGGGGCGGCGATTACTGGTGGCAGAACACGCGCCTGCCGTACTACCCGATGCTGGTACAGGGCGATTTCGAGATGCTCCGGCCGCTGTTCGCGATGTATGGCCGCGTGCTGCCGTTGTGCGTCGCCCGCGCGAAGCTCTACTACGGGGCCGAGGGCGCGTACTTCCCGGAGACGATGACCAGCTTCGGCACGTACAGCAACGGCGACTACGGCTGGCAACGCGCCGGGCTGGCTGCGGGTGTCGTGCAGTGTCCGTGGTGGCAGTACGCCTGGCAGCAGGGACTTGAGCTGGTGCATCTGATGCTGGACTACGACGCGTACACGGGTGACGAAGCGTTTCGGCGCGACGAGCTGCTGCCGATGGCGCGCGCGGTGCTACGCTACTACGACACGCGCTTTTCGCGCGATGAGCGCGGCCGGCTCGTGATTCAGCCCACGCAGGCGGTCGAGACGTACTGGCACGACGTGGTGAACGACATGCCGAGTGTGGCCGGGCTGCACGCGGTGCTGGACGGGCTGCTGGCGCTGCCCGCGGATGCCACGCCGCAGGACGACCGCGCGCTGTGGCAGCGGCTGAAGCAGGCGCTTCCGGGAATCCCGCTTCGCAAGGACGGCGACGTCGAGTACCTCGCAGCCGCCGAGCGGTTTGACCCTCAGCGTTCAAACGTGGAGACGCCCGAGCTGTACGGCGTGTTTCCCTTCCGGCTGTTCGGCGTCGGGCGCGATCGACTGGAACCGGCCCGCAGCGCGTTTCACCGGCGGGTCGATCGCTCGAACGTCGGCTGGACTCAGGACGGCACGTTTGCGGCGATGCTGGGGCTGACCGACGAGGCGCGGCAGAACCTGCTGGCCAAGGTGGCCAATTCACACGCGAACCATCGTTTCCCCGCGATGTGGGGTCCGAACTTCGACTGGCTGCCCGATCAGGATCACGGCAGCAATCTGATGATCCTGCTTCAAGCGATGCTGATGCAAAGCTACGAGGGCAGGATCTACCTGTTGCCGGCCTGGCCGAAGCAGTGGGACGCTGATTTCCAGCTTCATGCGCCGGGACCGACGCTGATCCGCGGGGTGTTTGCTGCGGGGGAGTTGCACGAGCTGACTGTTACGCCGGCCGAGCGACGGGCGCAGGTCGTGGTGTGCGAAGTGCGGTAGCAGGGGGCCGCAGCCTGGCGCGGTGCGGAGTCGGGAGCGGCGGTGCTCAGGCCCTCGCGAGAGGGGCCTTGCCGGCAACGGACTGAGTGGTCGCAAGTGGCGCACGACTTAGCGCCGGGAACCGCCCGCACGCAATTCGAATGTCATTCCTGCGCGGCAAGCGCTTTCGGCCATGATCGCCGACAGCCGGACCGCCGATAGACCCCGTGGGACCGGGCCGCGGGTGGATACCTGCGCGGCGCGGGCCATCCGCGTGGGCTTTGCATCGGCTTCGATCGGCGGCGGCGGCCGGGGATGGATCCCTGACGGATGCACCCGTCGACGGGCCCTAATGAGGAGAGTTGCATGAGCACAACGACAAACACGAACACGAACACGACGACGAACTTCCCGACCTGCGGCGCGACGGTCCCGTTTGACCAGATCAACGCGCCCGGCGCCTACATCTGCAACTGGAGCGGGCATCTGTTGCGCGTGCCGGAGGACGGAGTGCTTCCGGGCCGCTCGCCGCTGATCAACATCGTGGCGACCGAGCCGCTGACCGTGACCAAGATCAGCGACAACCCGTACATCACGATCACGAAGGCGAAGCTGCTGGCGTCGAATTTTGATTTGAACGTCAACTTCTAAGGGCCGGTCGGCTGGCGCGCCGGCATGTTGCCACTACAACCCCGAACACCCCGCAGGGTCGCAAACGACGCTGCGGGGTGCGTCTTCAGAAAACGCACGGCCCGCGATCGGGTAAACCCTCACGCGGGCCGGCTCTCCTGAGGGAGGTTGGCAGCGCCGCGTTCCCCGCGGTCGTCACCCGTCATGCCGGCTCGCCCCGGCATGGTTGCAGCAGAGGGCACGTCGGCTGAGACCGACTGCACAGCGGGGCGGGTCGGCACTATGACGGCCGCGGTCGCCCCCCGTTTTCACCCGCCACTCTTGTCCGGCGCGCTCACCCAGCCGACACCCTCTATTTACAACTAGCGTCAGAATCCGCGGTTTGGCGCGCGCTCCACAGAAAAATTCTTCGGAAACCTCTCCCGGTCGTGCCCGACATACCGCCGTCCTTCCACGGCGGACAAGTCGAGGTATCTTGGAGGTGTTGCGCTTGCGAAGACTCGCCATCCGCGGACGGAGCGGCCCAATGTCGATCTTACATCAATGGCAGCAAGCAGTTACGGGAGAGCTTTGCGGAATCTGCGAGCAGCTCGACCACTATCGCCGATCACCGGCTCTGGTTGCAGAATTCGTTTCGGGAGCGGTTCTGCTCCAGAATGACGGCAATTTCAGGGGGTACTGCATTCTTTATTTCCGGCGGCACGCCGTTGAGCTTTTCGACCTGACCGCTGCGGAACGCGCCGCTTTGATCGAGGACATTAACCGGGTTGCGGCGGCGCTGC
>CAYOHG010000185.1:0-6699 GCA_964403685.1 uncultured Planctomycetales bacterium | reverse complement strand
GAGGTTCACCGGCGGCGGGTAGCTCCCGATCTTCAGCAGCGACCATTCGCTCTGCGAGCCGAGCGACTCGCGCACGTAGTTCCACGCGATCCCGCTGGCGATCAACCCGCGCGGCCCCGCCAACGTCAACGTGTTCAGCCACGAGTGTTCCGATTCCTCCAGCAGCCTGGGTTGAAGCTGAAGCAGGCGCTGATAGCGGCGGCGGGCGTTGGTCGGCAGTAGCGTCCACTCGCGCCAGTCTGGAATGCGGCCGGTCTCGCGCGGACGCTGCGACGCCGCGCTCTCAAGCGCGACACGCACGTTACCGCGGCTGTGGGCCAGCCGGGTAACCAGGCGGATCATCACGGGAAGCTGCACGCGCTCGGAAAGCTCGAACGCCTCGCGCGTCGCGTCGTAGCATTCCTGCTGGTTGGCCGGCTCGAAACACGGAAGATGGGCGAACTCCGCATAGAAGCGGCTGTCCTGCTCGTTCTGCGAGGAGTGCATGCCGGGGTCGTCGGCGACGGCCAGCACCAGTCCGCCGTTCACCCCAGTCAGTGACGAACTCATGAATGGGTCGGCCGCTACGTTCAGACCGACGTGCTTCATGGAGACGATCGCGCGGCGGCCGGCGTAGCTCATGCCCAGGGCTTCTTCGTACGCGACCTTCTCGTTGGCCGACCACGAGGCGAAAACTCGACCGCCTCCGGCCGTGCGTGTGGCAATGAACTCGAAGATCTCGGTGGCGGGCGTTCCCGGGTAGGAGAAGGCCCCGCCGATACCCGCGTCGATGGCTGCCAGCCCGACCGCCTCATCTCCCAGCAGTACTTCGGTTCGCACAAGCGGCCTCCGGTTAGGGTCCGACGGACTGTTCTCCGGCAGACATTTGGCATGTCGTGTGCCAAATCGCGCGGCCCCCCACCCTCACCCGGACGGCAACGATGCCCTCTGCGGGAGAATGGGGTTACGGTCCGGCCAGGCGCCGCTGCCGAGCATTCCGCGCACCGGAAGCGCCAAATGGCGCACCCGCCCAGCCCCGGCGGCGTCGATCGGCTCGGACCGCCCCGGCGCGCCGGAATCCCGGCGCGGTTGCCTTGAACCACCCGAATGGCAACGCGAAGTCTGCGATGTGCCCTTACAGCGGCGCCCCCCGGGATCGACGGCCGACCGCCTCAGGCGTTCAGCACCTCCGCCGCGATGATGTTCGGGTTGCCTTCGCGGAGCTTCTTGAGCGTCGCGTCGGCCGGGTGCTTGTCGATGCGGATGTGTGCCGCCGCCGCATTCCCACCGTCATAGATGACGTGGTCCATCTCTTCGGCGTTGATGTCGGCGTCGCCGATGACATTGAAAATGTACGCGAGGGTTCCGGGGCGGTTGCGCATGCGGACGACCAGCAGGCATTCGTGCCGCGGGTCGGTCTGCATGTTGACGCAGTTGGGCAGCTTGCCGGTGGTCTTGAACTCGCGCACCAGGCGCACCGTCTCGGTGGCCACGGCCATCTGCGCCTCCTCGGTCGACGCACCGATGTGGTGCGTCACGTAGAGGTTGGGCACCTCGGCCAGCGGGCTCTCGACGGTCTCGGCGTCGGCCGCCGGCTCGCCCGGAAACACGTCGAGCGCGGCCCCGCGCAGCCGGCCTTCGCGCAGCGCGCGGGCCAGCGCGGCCTCGTCCACGACGCCGGCCCGGCTGGTATTCACCAGCACGGCCTCTTTCTTCATCATCGCCAGGCGGGCTTCGTCGACCAGGTGGTGCGTGCTGTCGTCACCCGGCACGTGAATCGTGACGAAATCCGACTCGCGCAGCAGTTCATCAATCTCGGTCCGCCGGCACTGCGGATAATCCATCAGGCGTTGCGAGCGGCCGAGATTGTAGTAAAGCACGCGCATGCCGAAGCCCATCGCGGCGCGTGCCACCAGCGTGCCGATCTTGCCCGCACCGATGATGCCAATCGTGCGGCCGTTCAGCCCGCGGGCGGTCTTGCTGAATTCCTTCTTCTTCCAGCGGCGGTTGCGGAAGTCGGTAACGTTGTCGGGAATGCGGCGATCGAGCGCGATGATCAGTCCCATCGCCAGCTCGCCGACGGCACACGCATTCATCCCCGGGCAGTTGGAGACCATCACCCCGTGCGCTGAGGCGGCCGCAAGGTCGATGTTGTCGTACCCCGAGCCGGCCCGGATAATGCCGCGCATGTGCGTGCCGGCATTGATGATGTCGGCGGTGATCTTGGTGGAACGAACGACGATGAGCTGCGGGTCGTAACTGGCGACGAGCTGCTTGAGGGGCTCGCCCTTCAGTCCGGGTTCGTTGCGAACTTCGGTGGCCAGCGCTTTGAGCTGGTCGATCCCCCAGGCCTCGAACTTATCGACAACCAGAATCCTCATGGCATGCCTCCGGTCGCCGGGCATCCGGCGCCAGCCTTTTCAGCGGCAAAACGCATGCCAGTATAGAGGGGTTGCTAGGCGCCGGCCAACGGCGGCGACAGCTCGGCGCGGTCGCACGCCGCGCCCCCGTCAACGTCCATCTCAACGCGCTGCGGCGCCAGCAGCAGCGAGTTCTTGCCGGTTCGCTTGGCCTCCAGCATGGCCTGGTCCGCGGCCAGCAGGAGCTGCTCGCGGGTGATGCCGTTCCAGGGCAGGCAGGCCAGACCGCCGCTGATCGTCACGGGTGCCGGCGCGCTCGATCCCAGGCAGCGGAAATCGTGCTCCTCGATGGCCCGCCGGAAGCGCTGCGCGACCGCCATGAATTCGCGCGGGTGTTGCGAACCGGGCACGCGACGCTGCTCCGCGTCCCAGAGAATCACGGCAAACTCGTCGCCGCCGATGCGGGCGACGACATCGCGCTCGCGCAGGCAGCGCGACAGCAGCGTCGCCATCTCGCAAACCAGCCGATCGCCGACGGCGTGCCCGAGAGCGTCGTTATAGCTCTTGAAATTGTCGATATCGAGCAAGAGCAGCGTCAGGCACTGACGGTTCTGCACCGCGTGCGCGATCAGCTCGTCGAGCGCGCGCTCGAAGTAGCGCCGGTTGCGCAGCCCGCTGAGGTCGTCGGTCCACGCCAGATCCTGAAGCTGTTCGCGCTTGCGGACTTCCGCCACCAGCGCTTCAAGCAGGCATGCGTATTCACCCAGCCGCGCCACGGCCTGAGCGGCGTAGGCCCCGCTGCGTCCGCGCCCCAGGCTGATTCGCCCGACCGGCGCGCCGTCGCGCAGAACGGCCTCTTCCAGCACCCGCTCACGCGCGTCGCCGCTGGTGTACACTTCGCCATCCAGTTCGATCAGCACTCCCGTGCTCTCGAACGCCTGTTCCACCGTGCCCGCGAAACGCTGCACCGTTGAACGCACGCCCTCGTCCAGCCGTCGCAGGACCTCGCTCAAATCGGTCAGCTCGCGCACACTCGGCGGCCCGGCCAGCGCGACCGGCGGCAGGGAACGAGCCGTCAGCAGACCCAGCGCATGTTCCAGTTCCTCGGCGGCCGGCGGTTCGAGCACGTAGTCATCCGCCCCGGCCAACAGCGCCCGGCGCGCCAGCGGCTCCTCGCTTGGTCGGCAAGCGACGACAATCCGCGACTGCGGCGCTTTCTCGCGCAGCGCGCGGACCGCCTGCAAGGCGCGCCCGCCGAGCTCCATAGACACCACGAATCCGTCGTAGGGGATGCTCTCGCCGCGCCAAACGCCGTCCAGCGGGCCCTCGGCGCGCGCGACCTCGCAGTCGGGCAGCAGCCGCCGCAACGATGCATGCTCCTCACTGGAACCGATCGCCAGCAACCGGCAGCGCGCGTCGCGCCGCGGATGCGCAAGGTCGATCTCGACAGGCGTCGGGGGCGAGTTTGATGTGCGCTCAGCCATTCCGGCCCCAGCTCTCGCCGGCAGCACTTCACCGGCGCGATTGAACCGTGAACCGACGGAACACCGTCAACCGAAACCGCTTCGCAGCGCGCCTCCTCGGGAAAAAACACCCACACTCGACGCGCACCGCCGCGGCATGCTGCGGCTGAGCCGGCGAGGGGTGATTACCGTCCGTGCGGCGCACGGCGCGAGCGAAACAGATTGACCGATTTCGCGCGGCGATCAGTTTCGCTCGTTGCCCCGATCATATCATCGCGGCGGCGGGAATGTCAAAGTTGCGCAAATAGGCAAGATGGATAATTCGGACAAGCTCAGGCGCGCCACCCGATAGCGCCGCTAGTACGGGGCTCCATTGGGGCCGCCGGGAGCGCCTTCGTACGAACCCTGGTAACGGTCCCCCAACTCGGGATTGTCGAAACGGGTGAACTTACGATTGAAATGGAGCGGGATGGTCCCGACCGGGCCGTTGCGCTGTTTGGCGATGATCAGCTCGGCAGCGGAGTCGTCTTCGGGCGCATTGTCCTCCCCGACGCGGTAATACGCCTCGCGATGCAGTAGTCCGATCAGATCGGCATCCTGCTCCATGGCCCCGCTCTCGCGCAGGTCGCTCATGCGCGGGCGGTTGCCGCTGCGATCCTCTGGATTGCGGTTGAGCTGCGCCATGGCGATGACCGGCACATGCAGCTCCTTGGCCAGCGCCTTGAGCCCGCGCGAGATCTCGGCGACCTCCTGCTGGCGGCTCTCGGCCCCGGGCGCGCGGACCAGTTGCAGGTAGTCCACGAAGATGGCCCGAATCTGCTCCTTGCGATACGCCATCCGCGCCCGGGCGCGCAGCTCCAGGATCGACAGGCTCGATGTGTCGTCGACCAGCAGCGGTTTGTTCTCAATCTCCTGCGCGGCGTGTTGCAGCCGCTCCATGTCTTCGGCCGAATGTCTTCCGCGACGCAGCCTATGGGCATCCACCCGCGCCCGGCTGCACAGAATCCGCTGGGCCACCTGCTGCGCGCTCATCTCCAGTGAAAAGAACAGCACCGGCCGCCGCTCGCCGCGCGATTCGTCGACATTCAGGGCCATGTTTTCCGCGACATTCAGCCCGAACGCGGTTTTGCCCATCGACGGTCGGCCGGCGATGATGATCAACTCATCGCGCTGAAAGCCACTGGTGATCTCATCCAGACCGTAGAAACCAGTCGGCTCGCCCGTAAGCGTTGAGCCGTCGAGCCGCTCGATCTGGCGAAACACCTCCTGAATCAGCTTTGGAAGCGCGAGCGTGCCGCCGGCCACGCGCTGCTCGGTCACGTCGAAGACGGTTTTCTCGGCGAAATCGAGCACTTCCGGCGTGGGCGAGCGGTCGTCAAAGGCCGCGTCCATGACGCGATGGGTGGCCGAGATGAGCTGCCGCAGAAGGTGCTTGTCGCGGACGATCTGAGCATAGTCGCGGATGCGCTGAGCGGACGGCACGGCCGAGATCAGGCCGCCGAGGAACTCGTAACCGCCCAGTTCCTCAAAAATCCCGGCGCGTTCCAGCTCGTCCTTGACGACCACGCCGTCGAGCGGCCGGCGCTCCTTCCAGAGCCGCACAATCTGACCGTACAGCCGCTGGTGGCGCTCCAGCCAGAAGCAGTCGACGCCGTCCGGCAGGATGTTGATCGCCTCGGCGATCGCGGCGTCGTCCAGCAACATCGAGCCGAGCACGGCGCGCTCCGCCGACAGCGAATGCGGCAGGGCGCGCTCCAGCGCGGCGCGGCGCGGGTCACTCGGCGGGCTGCGGCTCGGCTGTGGTTCCGTCGGCCGGCGCGCCTTCGGCATGGTTCAGGCTCCCCGCGCGGACGACCCACACCTTGACCTGGGCGGCGACGTCGTCGGCGAATCGAATGGTCACCATTCGATTATCAAGCGTCCGAATGGGGGCATCAAGCTCAACGAAGCCGTCCTCGACAGGATGACCGTGCGCGCGGAGCGCTTCGCCGATCTCCCGCGGACCCACCGAGCCATAGAGTGTGCCTTCGGGGTTCGCGGCGACCTCGATGGAGATGGACACGTCGGCCATCGCCGCGGCCACGGCCTGGAAGCGCTTCAGGCGCGCGGCGCGTTCGGCGGCGGCGCGGATCTTGTCCTGCTCAATGGCCTTGAGGTTCTCCTCGGTCGGCTCGGTCGCCAGCCGCTGGGGCAGCAGGTAGTTGCGGGCATAACCGGCGCTCACGTCGACCACGTCGCCGAGGTGACCGAGCTTGCGAACGTCCTTCAATAGCAACAGGCGCATGTTTCACGTCTCCTCGGCGCGCCGCGCCGATGGCCTGGGGCGGCGCGGCAGATTCCAACGCCAGTCCTGCCGGCCGCCGGCTCCGCGCCGCGCGGTCCGGCCGATGGCTAGCTCACGTAGGGCAGCAGCGCCAGGAAGCGGGCCCGTTTGACCGCCTCGGCGACCTTGCGCTGCGCCGCCGCGGTCAGCCCGGTCCGCTTGCGCGAAAAGAGCTTGCCCTGCGTGCTGAGCATGCGCTGAAGCAGGGAGATGTTCTTGTAGTCCAGCTCCTCCATGCTCACCTTGGTGCCGCGCATCCGCGCCGCTTCCGCCTGCCAGCGCTTCTTGCGCCGCTTCTTCATTGCCTGCAACGGTGACTGACGCGCCATCGCTACTCCCTCGAAGCTACGCCGCTCACCTCGAGCGGCGGACAGCAAAACTCGTGACCGAGGGCAAACCCCTCGGAACCGCTTGTCGCTCACAGCGGGCGGATCTGGTGCCCCGCCCCGAACGAGCAACCCCGCGATCGAACGCCCCGCCCCCGCCGTGAAACCGCGGCGTCGAAGCGCTAGAACGGGATGCCGTCGCCGCTGGGTGGCGGGCTATCGTCCGGCGGCATCTCATCGCCGTAGGC
>CAYOHG010000184.1:0-6699 GCA_964403685.1 uncultured Planctomycetales bacterium | reverse complement strand
CCGCTGGCGCGGGAATCAGCAAGCGCAGCCCACCAAAAACCGGTACGCGCCGCGCGGCCGATATTGCGTTTGACAGCCGCTTCAGCCGGGCGGATGCTGCCGGCATGCCGCCACCTGCGACCGAAGCTACCGATCCGCGCCTGCGGACGACGCTTGTCGGGTGCGAGCTGCGCACCCCAGTGCTGACCGCTTCGGGAACCTGCGGCTACGGCCCGGAATACGCGGACGTACTCGACTACGGGCGGCTGGGCGGGTTTACCACCAAGAGCGTGACGCTGCACGAGCGGCTGGGCAACGATGCCCCGCGGATCGTCGAGACGCGCGCCGGCATGCTTAACGCGATCGGGCTGGCCAACGTTGGGTTGCAGCGATTCCTCCAGGAGAAGGTTCCTTTCCTCCGCGAGATGCCCACCCGTGTGTTCGCCAACGTTGCCGGTCATACCGTCCGCGACTACGTCGAGGTCTGCGAAGCGCTCGACCAGGTCTCGTGCCTGGCCGGGATCGAACTGAACGTGTCCTGCCCGAACGTAGCCAACGGGCTGCTGTTCGGCACCGATCCGACCCTGCTGGGGGAGGTTGTTCGCGAAGTCCGCAAGGTCGTGCGGCGCGGCGTTCTGATCGTCAAACTCTCACCCAACGTAACCGACATCACGGCGCTGGCCCGGGCCGCGATCGCCGGCGGCGCGGCGGCGCTGAGCCTGATCAACACCTACGTCGGCCTGGCGATCGATGCCGAGGTGCGCCGTCCGGTACTGGCAAACGTCACCGGCGGGCTGAGCGGGCCGGCCATCAAGCCCCTGGCGCTCTACAACGTCCACCGCGTCTATCGCGAGGTGTCCCGCGCCGCGGGCGTGCCGATCATCGGCATGGGCGGCATCCAGAGCACCCGCGACGCGGTCGAGTTCCTGCTGGCCGGGGCCAGCGCCGTCGCGGTAGGCACGGCGCTGTTCGTCGACCCGAGCCTGCCAGTGCGGATCGCAGAGGAGCTCCCGGCCTGGCTGGAGCGCCTCGGGGCCA
Organism: uncultured Planctomycetales bacterium; assembly: GCA_964403685.1. Classification (GTDB taxonomy): domain Bacteria; phylum Planctomycetota; class Phycisphaerae; order UBA1845; family Fen-1342; genus CAYOHG01. The sequence goes on along the minus strand of CAYOHG010000184.1, from coordinate 5,682 downwards.
CGAGCGTCAGCGAGCTGGTCGGCGCGCTGAAGCTGCTCTGAGCGGAGCCGCCTTGCCAATCGGGCCCCGCCGGTCGATCGCGGGAAGACGCTGACCTTTCGCAATTCCGCTGACAGTCGCTACAGTAGCGCGGCATGCAACCGCTGGTCGGCCTGATCATGGGTTCGCGTTCCGACTGGGATACGCTTCAGCATGCCGCCCGCACGCTGGACGAACTGGGCATTCCGCATGAAGTGCGCGTCGTCTCGGCGCATCGCACGCCGGACCTGTTGTTCGACTACGCTGGCGGCGCGACCGCCCGCGGGCTGCGCGTGCTGATCGCCGGTGCCGGCGGCGCGGCGCACCTGCCGGGAATGGCCGCGGCCAAAACAACTCTGCCGGTGCTGGGCGTGCCGGTTCAATCACAGGCCCTGCATGGCGTTGACTCGCTGCTGTCGATCGTGCAGATGCCCGCGGGTGTGCCGGTCGCGACGTTTGCGATCGGCCGGGCGGGTGCGATCAACGCGGCCCTGTTCGCCGCGGCCATTCTCGCGGCGCAGGACGCGGGCATACGCGTCAAGCTGGAGGAGTTCCGCCGCCGGCAGACCGCCGACGTGCTGGATCACCCCGATCCGCGGGAGAACGCCGGATGATCGGGGTCTTGGGCGGCGGGCAGCTCGGGCGCATGCTGGCGCTGGCTGCCGCGCGTCTGGGGCTACGAGTTCGCTGCTTCGACCCGCTGACGGACGCAGTCGCCGGCCAGGTGAGTGAGCTGCACGTCGGCTCCTTCGACGACATCGCGGCGCTGGATCGCTTCGCGGCCGGTCTGGCCTGCGTCACGTACGAGTTCGAAAACGTTCCCGCCGCCGCCCTGCAACACCTCACCCGGAAGCTGCCGGTCTTCCCGCCGGTACGTGCCTTGGAACTCGGCCAGGATCGCTCGAGCGAGAAGACGCTGTTCGCGCGGCTGGGGATTGCGACCGCCGAGTTCCAGGTGGTCGACTCGCCGGCCGAGCTACAGGCGGCGGTGGGGCGGATCGGCCTGCCGGCGGTGCTGAAGACCCGTCGGCTGGGTTACGACGGCAAGGGGCAGTTCGTGCTGCGCGACGCGAGCGAGCTCGAGGCCGCCTGGCGCCTGCTCGGTGCCGCGCCGCTGATCCTGGAGGCGTTCGTCCCGTTCCGCCGCGAGCTCTCAATCCTCGCGGTGCGTGGCCGCGGAGGAGAAGAGCGTTACTACCCACTGGTCGAGAACGAGCACCGCGGCGGGATTCTCGCGCGGACGATCGCGCCGGCCCCGGGACATGGCTCTCCGGCCGGCGCGGCGCTCCAGGCGCAGGCCGAGCTGCTGGCCGGGGCGGTGCTGGATGAGCTGGACTACGTCGGCGTGTTGGCGATTGAGCTATTCGAGGCCGCCGACGGGAGGCTGCTGGCCAATGAGCTCGCGCCGCGCGTTCACAACACGGGACATTGGACCATCGACGCCGCCGAAACGAGCCAGTTTGAGAATCACCTGCGCGCGATCCTCGGACTGCCGCTCGGCTCGACCGAGCCGCGCGGTCACGCCGTAATGGTGAATCTGATCGGGTCCGCCCCCCCGCTGGAAACGCTGCTTGATGTCGATGGCACCCATGTCCACTTGTATGGCAAGCAGCCGCGGCCCGGTCGCAAACTGGGGCATGTAACCGTGTGCGCCGCAAACGAAGCGATGGCGGCGCAGCGCGCCGCGCGGCTGGTCGTTGCGGACGGGGCGACGATGGGAGAGAGCTGGCCGGCGCGGATCGAGCCGCAGTAGGGCAGGGCGGTTTTTCGGGGCGCTCGGGAACCGCGCTACGGACAGGTCGTCGCAAAGGCCGCCAGTAGCCCGCTCAGGTCTAGCAGGTCCACGTCGCCGTCGCTGTCGAGATCACCGTCCGCAGGACCGACGTCAGCCAGTCCGAAGTGCGCCAGCAGAAGCGACAGATCGATCAGGTCCGTGACGCCATCGTCATTCAGGTCCGACGAGCAGCCACCCATGCCGCTGAACATGTACACCGCGCCGCGATTGGTCTGATAGAACGGGCCGGCAATCGCGGCGCGGTCGTCAACCAGCGCCAGCCGCCAGCCGAACAGCGTTCCACCGGCGTCGGAAGCGACCAGTTGCCCGCTGTACGTCCAGCCGGCGGGCTGACGGCGGTAGTGGTACACGCTGCCGCTGCCGTTGGTGTGATCATGCTGGTAGGCGCCGATCAGCAAGTTGTCGGCATCCAACGCGACATCGGTGCCGAAGCGGTCCGTCGGCATTCCGTCGACCGCGACCAGTCGCTGTGTCTCGCTCCAGACACCGGCGGACCTGCGGAGCACGTACACCGCGCCGGCCTCGTTGTTCCCCTCAACATCCTCGTACGCAGCGCCGACGATGGCGCTGTCGCCTCGCAGGTCAATCGTGTTGCCGAATCGCGCCGAGGCGACCGGCGCAGAAGCGAACAGCTTCTGCTGCTCGACCCACGTTCCACCGATTCGCTGAAAGAAGTAGACCGCGCCGCTGTCGGTCGCGCCGACGGCGTCGGCGTCGAGCGCTCCAACCACCGCCGTGTCGCCGTCCAAGCCGATCGCGACGCCGAGGTTGTCGTCCTGAACGCCGTCCGAGGCGGTCAGTATCTGCGTCTCCGTCCAGACCCCGCCGACGCGCTGAAAGGCGTAGACCGTGCCGGCAAATTCGACGCCGCTCACGTCAGCGCCGGGGGCTCCGACCAGCAGGGTGTCGCCCTGCAAAGCCAACGAAGCGCCGAATCCCCACTGCGCTCCGGAATTCGACGCCAGGAGCCGTGCAACCTGTGTCCACGGTCCGCCCGAACGTTCAAACACGTACACGGCCCCGGCGTCGACGATCGGCGTGTCTTCCCCGGTGGCCGCGATGGCGAGTGTGTCGCCGTCGATGGCGGTTACGACCCCGAAGAAGGCGTTGTTCTGAAGCTGTGCTGGCTTAAGTAATTGCGTCTGCTGCCAGACGCCGCCGACGCGCTCAAACGTGAATGCGCGGCCCGGCAGACTGAAACCCGAGTAGGTTCCGAACGGGGCGCCGCCCAGCAGCGTGTTGCCGTCGAACGCCACGTCGTAGCCGAAAACGTCGCTGGTGATCGGACTGCTGGGGGTGACCCGCGCCTCCTGAGACTGCCCCGCGGCGATCGAACCAACCCCCAGGGATACGAATACGGTCCAATGGACTCGACGCATGATCCAGTTCCCCAGGACGAGCTTCCGGCTGCGCGCCGCGGGCCGCGCGGATTCCGGCCACCTATCCGATAATCCCGATCGCCGGCCTGCGGCGCGGCTCGCGGGATTTCCGCGCTGGCCCGCCGTCGCCCATCGCAGTACGGAACACCGCACGCGGCAATCCGGCGGGTGCCGGGCGGAAAAAAGCTCCCGTCCCCTTGTTCGAGAGGAAATAATGGAGCGGTTCGGGGGCAGTGGTGCAAGGCATGGAAACTAACCCGCGCTGTCCGATCAGCGACGAGCAGCTCTGGAGCTGGGTGGATCGGGCCTCTCCGGACCTGGAGCCGCACCTGGCCGACTGCGCGCACTGCCGCGCGCGGGCCGGGCGGCTGCGCGCCGAGCTGGGGGCGATTGCCGCCTGCGGTGGGCCGCCGAGCCCCCCCGTCCCGGCCCAGATCGGGCCGTACACCATCCTGCGAGTTCTCGGCGAAGGCGGGCAGGGGATCGTCTACGAGGCCGAGCAGCAAACACCCCGGCGGCGGGTGGCGCTCAAGGTGCTGCGGCACGCCGGGCAATCGCGCACCCGCGACGTCATTCTGTTCGAGCGCGAGGTGGAGTCGCTGGCGCGCATGTCGCACGCCGGCATCGCCTCGATCCACGACGCCGGCATCACTCCGCACGGTCAGCGGTATTTTGCAATGGAGCTGGTCCGCGGCGAGCCGCTGACGAGCTTCGCGCGCGACGCCGGTCTTTCGCTGCGCCAGCGGATCGAGCTGTTCCTGGACGTCTGCGAGCCGGTGATTTACGCACATCAGTGCGGCGTGGTGCATCGCGACCTGAAGCCGGGCAACATCCTGATCGTGACGCGGGCGGAACAGGGCGCTGGCGACGGGCGCGCCGTGAACCCATCCGCGTCCGCCGCGCGGGCGGTCCCGAAGGTGCTGGATTTCGGGCTGTCGCGCGTGGCCGATTCAGCCATCACGCGGACCGGCAGCCTCGAGTGGACCGGGCGCGTGCTGGGAACGCTGCCCTACATGAGCCCCGAGCAGGCCGCCGGCCGCAACGCCGACGTCGATGCGCGCAGCGACTTGTATTCACTGGGAGTGGTGCTCTACGAGCTGCTGACGGATCGGCTGCCGCTGTCGCTGTCGAATTCGTTGCCGCATGAAGCGCTGCGCATCATCCGCGAGGACGCGCCGCCGCGACCCGGCTCGCTGAATCGCGCGCTGCGCGGCGATCTCGAAACCATCGTGCTCAAGGCGCTCGAAAAGGATCCGGCGCGACGGTACGCGTCGGTGGCGTCGCTGGCCGACGACCTGCGACGGTATCTCGACGGGGCGCCGATCCGGGCGCGCCCGCCCAGCGCAACCTACCAGTTTCGCAAACTGGTCGCGCGGCACCGCTGGCCGTTCGGCTTCGCGGCGGGTCTGTTGCTGGCGATTCTGAGCTTTGCCGTGCTCGCCGTGGTTCAGGCTGCGCGGCTGGCCGCTGAGCGCGATCGCGCCATCGACGCCAACACGCGCACGCAGATCGCGGCCGTCAAGGCCTCGCGGGCGGCGGAGCAGGCCCGCGCGTCCGCGCAGCGCGCCGAGGGCACACGCGCGTTCCTGGAGCAACTGCTGTTCTCGGCCGACCCGCGCTGGACCCAGGGCGAGATGAAGGTGCGCGACCTGCTGAAGGAGGCCCAGCGCCGCCTGGACGACGATCCGCCGGGCGATGCCGCCCTGGAAGCCGATCTGCGTTCGCTGCTGGGGCGCACCTGTCAGCGCTTCGGGATGCTGGCCGCGGCCGGCGAGCAGTTGCGGCGCTGCCTTGATCTGCGCCGCCAGGTTCAGCCAGCCGACGATGCGGCCGTCGCGACCGCCTGCATCGACCTGGCTGGCGCGCTGCGCGACGAGCGCACGCGGCCCGAAGCGCTGGACCTGCTGGAGCGCGCCCTGCGAATCCGCCGGACCGAGTTCGGCAACCGCCATCCGCTGACGCTCGAGTGCCTCGGGGCTTTGGGCCGACTGCTGCTGCTGGCCGGACGTGCTGAAGAAGCCGCGGCGCATTTCACCGACCAGCTTGCGGCCCTGCGGGCTGCCAGCCCGCTCGATGTGCCGCTCGTCGCCGACGCGCTGATCGACCTGGCCTGGGCGCACATTCTGGCGCGTCGGTTTGAGCCGGCCGAGTCCCTCCTGCGCGAGGCGCTGGATCTTCGCCGCCAGGCGTTCGGCGACCCGCACAAACAGGTCGGACTGGCGCTGTATGAACTGGCGCGGCTGGATCACAACCGCGGCGAATTCGAGTCCGCCGCCGCCTACTACCGCGAAGCGCTGCGGATGTTCGAGTCGCTGCCGGGCGAGAGTGCTAACGAGGCGCTGGCGCTGAGCTGTTTCGGTCAACTTCGCTTCGATCAGGGCGATCTGGCGCAATCCGCCGGGCTGTACGAGCGCGCCCTGCACGTCGCTCAGTCGGCGTTTCCGCAGTGGCACTACATCAACCTGTACACCCGCCGCGAATACGCCGAGG
>CAYOHG010000183.1:0-6727 GCA_964403685.1 uncultured Planctomycetales bacterium | reverse complement strand
TCCTGATCGTCGATCTTCCGCCGGGCACGGGTGACATTCCCCTGACGCTGGCGCAGAGCATCCCGCTGGCTGGCGCGGTGGTCGTTTGCACTCCCCAGGACGTGGCTCTGCTCGACGCCGTCCGCGCGCTGCGCATGTACGAGAAGCTGGGCGTCGAGAACCTCGGCATGATTGAGAACATGAGTTTCCACGTCTGCCCCCAGTGCGGTCACCGCGAGGACGTTTTCGGCCACGGCGGGGTTGAGCGCGCCGCCAGGGAGCTGGGCGTTCCGTATCTGGGCGGTGTGCCGCTGAACATTTCGATTCGCCGGCTGTGCGACGCCGGCCGGGGTTTCGACCTCTTCACGCACGCCGAGCCGGCCGTGGTCGAGGCACTGGAGCTGATCGTCACGCGACTGACGGAGCAGGTGGAGCAGCGCGATCGGCAGCACACCGACCGGCCGCAGTTGAGAATCACCTGAGCGGCGCCGCTCAGCGCAGCGTCGCGCGTTACATAGGGGAAGTCGATGGGCGAAATCGGACCCTTACTGGCCAGCACCGCGGCCGTCACGTTGGCTTACGCTGAACGCGTCCTGAAGGGCATTCCCGCCGAGCAGGCGGCGTGTTTCGCGCGTCCCGGCGGCGTCACGGTTCAATCGAATCACCCGGTCTTCATCCTGGGGCATCTGTCGCTCTATCCGGCGCGTGTGTTGGCGCACCTGGGGCAGGGACCGGGCGCCGCGGGCGTGCCGGCCGGCTGGGACGATCGCTTCCGCAACGGCGTCGAGTGCCGCGATGATCCGCAGGGACACATCTATCCGCGGCTGGCGGCGGTGAGCGAGTTCTTCTTCCGGAGTTACGCGGAAGCGGCCCGGGCGATCAGCGCCGCGCACGATGAAGTGCTGCTGGCGGCCAATCCGAGCGAGGGGCGGATGCGCGAGCTGTTTCCGAAGCTGGGCGCGATGCTCAGTTTCTACCTTTCCGGACACCCCCAGCAGCACCTCGGGCAGCTCAGCGCCTGGCGCCGGGCGATGGGCCTGCCGCCGGCATAGCCTCGCAGGGGATCGCGGTCCGGCCCATGCCAGCGTGACGGCCTCCATCAGGCAGTGGGTAGAGCGATTGGACGCCGCCCGGCGCCCATGACATGAAGCTGCGAGGCCGGCCGGGCGCCCAGGCAGGCGCGCACCAGGTGGGTCAGCAGCGCCCGCAGGGTTGCCTCCGCTTGGGGCGGCCTGAGTGTCGCCAGCAGGGCGTCGGCGCGATAGACGATCACGTCGAAGCCGCTGTATTCGGCAAACGCGCGCAGCCGGCGAAGCACGTTCCCGAGCTGCTCGAACTGCTTGCTTCGAAAAGCCTGCTCCAGGTCGCGCACGGCGCCCATCGCGTCGGAGACGAACTGGTTGATCACGCTGGCCATCGCCCGCTCACGCGCCAGCGAGCTGACGACCGGCTCGTTCCGCAGAGAGCTTACCAGCGCCACCAGCGCCTCACGGGTGAACGGGGCCGGTTCGCAGGCGTCGCAGCTTCGCTGGCTGCAATGTTCCGCGAATCGCGGCACCGGACTCAGTGCCAGCGAAACGATCGGCCGGACGTACCCCTCGCTCCGCAGCCGGGCATTCAACTCGCAGCAGCGGATCGACGGCGACTCGAAATTCACCACCACCAGATCGAACGGAGAACTGAGCGCGGCGGCCAGCGCGTCCTCGATGCTGTCGACCGCACTCACGTCGGCGTTGTAGCGCTTCAGCAGATGCTCGAGCACCTGCTTGCGGGAGGTATCGTCGTCCACCAGCAGTACGCGGACCGTCGAGGCGCCGCGATGGAATACGGCGATGTCGATCGGCGCGTCGAAGCCGACTCCGACCTCGTGAATGTGCGGCGATCCCTCGGCGTAGTGGCAGCGCACCACCCGCCCGGGCACGTCGCAGGAGATATTGTGCTCGCTGACCAGTCGTACCCGGCAGGACGTTCCTGGGTAGACGAAACCCCCCAGCAGAAACGAGATGCCATCGCGTCCCAGGTTGCGTCCCGGAACCGAGTAGCGCACCGGAACATCTCCGCGAGGAATCTCCACCAGCAGCGCCGCGTTACGGTAGGAATAGCGCTGAGAGCATCGCAGGTTCCCGAGTCCGGTCGCGCCGGCATCAAGCCGATCGAGGATGTCATTCACCCTTCGTTCGTCGATTCGAACTCCCGGCCAGATCGTATCGGGCATGCCGCATCCCCCGAAACCGACCTTTGCAACGATGTTCCATCGGCGCGCAGCAAGGGAGGTATTAGCCCGAAGTCCTGCGAAGCCCTTTTCAGGAGCACTGTGAAACAGCGATCATGCTTGGTAGGGGTCCCTTTCAGCACCACTGCGGACGCCGGAGAGTCCTGCGTTGTTGCGGGCAGCGCTCAAAGCGCGTGGCGAAAGGCGTCGAGCGCGGCGGGGTTGGCCAGCGCGTCGCGATTCACGACTTCCTGACCATGAAGTATGGACTGGACCGCCATTTCGACCTTTTTCCCGCTGATTGTGTGTGGTATCTCGGGAACCTGGCGGATGAACTTCGGCACGTGGCGGCGGGTCGCTTCGGCCGCGATCCGCGTACGGATGCTCTGCTCCAGCTCCGCCGTCAGCGTCTGACCTGCGCGCAGCACGACAAAAAGACAGACGTCTTCGTCCTCATCCGGGGTCCGACGCCCCACGACGATGCTGTCGACGATCTCCGGGATCGCCTCCACGATGCGGTAGATTTCGGCCGTCCCGATCCGCACGCCGCCGGGATTCAGCGTCGCATCGGAGCGCCCGTATACCACCACCCCCCCGTTCGGCGTGATGGTCACGAAGTCGCCGTGCCGCCACACCGGTCCGCTCGCCGCCGGGGCCCGCGTGCCGCCGGCGCCGCCGTCCGCGGGTTCGCGCCAGATGTGTTCAAAATAGGCCGCCCGGTACTTTCGACCGTCGGGGTCGTTCCAGAAGCCGATCGGCTGCGAGGGAAACGGTTGGCAGCAGACCAGTTCGCCCTGCTGGTCAACGACGGCGCGCCCATACGCGTCGAATGCGTGCACGTCCATCGCCAGGCCGCGACATTGGATTTCGCCGGCGTAAACCGGCAACAGCGGGTTGCCCAGCATGAAGCACGAGATGATGTCGGTGCCGCCACAGATGCTGGATAGCTGCAAGTCCCCGCGGACTTCGCGATAGACCCACTCGAACAGCTCGGCGCTGAGCGGCGAGCCGGTCGACAGCACCGCCCGCAGCGCCTCGAGGTTGTGTTGGCGCCCCGGCAGCACGTCGGCCTTCTGGCACGCGCCCAGGAACTTCGGGCTGGTGCCGAACACATGAATCGGCAGTCGCTCGGCCAGCTCCCACAGGCGGTGCGCGTCGGGGTAGGCCGGGTTCCCCTCGTACAGCACGACCGCAGCGCCGATGCCCAGCGCGCTGACCAGCCAGTTCCACATCATCCAACCGCAGGTGGTGAAGTAAAAGACGTTCTGCCCCGCGCGCACGTCGGTGTGCAGCATCAGTTCCTTCATGTGCTGGAGCAGTGTTCCGCCGTGTCCGTGAACGATGCACTTGGGCACACCGGTCGTACCGGACGAGTACATGATGAACAGTGGATGGTCGAATGGGACTTCCTCGAAGCGCAGTTCGGGGTCGGGGCCGGCGCCGAGGAAATCGCTCCACAGCACCGCCTCGCGCAGTCCCGAGAGGCTCGGTCGATCCACCAGATGCGGCACGACCACCGTCCGTCGCACGCTCGGCAGCGCTTCGAGAAACTGCCGCAGGCGATCCTGCACCGGGAAGGGCTTGCCGTTGTAGCTGTAGCCGTCGGCGGCGATCAGCACGACCGGCTCGATCTGCCCGAAGCGGTCCAGCACACCGCGAATTCCGAAGTCCGGCGAACACGAGGACCAGATCGCGCCGAGGCTGGCGGTGGCCAGCATCGCGATGACCGTCTCGGGGAGGTTAGGCATGAACGCCGCCACGCGGTCGCCGCGCTGCACGCCCGCGGCCCGCAGGGCGGCGGCGCAGCGGGCGACCTGCCGGCGCAGTTCGCCGCGCGAAATCGTGACCCGCTTGCCCAGCTCGTTCTCGAAGTGAATCGCGGGCGCATCGCCCTCGAAGCGCGTCAGGTGCCGGGCGTAGTTCAGCGTCATTCCCGGAAACCAGCGCGTACCCAGCATCCCCTGGCCGCTGCGCACCCTGCTGGCCGGAGCCGATGGGCAAACGCCCGCAAACTCCAGCACCGCCGGCCAGAATTGCTCCGGCCTTTCGATCGCCCATCGCCGCAGCGCTTCCCACTCCGGTGCAAAGCCGTACCGAGCGGCAGCCTGCGACAGAAACGCGAACATGTGCGAGCTGCGCACCCGCGACTCACTCGGCGTCCAAAGCAATCGCGACGACATGGGCAGACCTCTGCATCGACGGGCCCGGCGGCGGTCCCGACGGCCCGGACTAACCCCGGGTGAATGCAACCGGGAGTATGGCGCCCGGGGCGCGCGCCGACAAGCGCACCGCCGACGCCAGCGTGAACGGGAGTCAGGCGTCGGGCTGGGGATCCGAATCGTTGCGCGACGGGCTGGAGGCGAAGCGGTCGCCCAGGTCCAGCTTCGGCGGCGTAAGCTCACAGATCGAGCGCCACGACGCCGCGACCGGATCGATCATACCGATGTTCTGAAGTGCCAGCGTCAGATTCGGGCGGATCGCGGCGGACTCGTTCGGATCGGCCCGCATCTCCATCTGGTCGAGCGTCAGCTCGAACTGGCTGCGCTGCGCGAACAGCAGCGCCAACTGATAGTGAATCTCAAGATCGTCGGCCCGCACGAGCAACGCCCGGCGGAATGCCTCGAAAGCCTCGTCGGTCTGTCCCTGCTCGCGCAGGCACATGCCCAGCTTGACCAGCGCCCGCCCGAAGCAGGGGTTGATGCCGACCGCGGCCCGAAAGGCGCGCAGCGCGGCAGCCCGGTCGCCGATGTGCCACAACAGCAGACCATGACGGTAGTGCAGGTCGGCGTAGTTGGGGTTGCGCGCCAGGGCCTGCTCGTGCCGCCGCAGGGCTTCGTGCAGCAACTGTTCGCAATCGTCGGCCGTTTCGCCGAACTCATCGTCCTCATCGAGCTGCGGCTCGAGGCGCGCGCCGCTTGATTGCGCGCAGGAGTCGGACTCGGCGCGCAGGTGCAGCCGCGTCGCCTCGCCGAACAGCAGCGTGCTGTTGGGTGCCAGGCTGGCGGCCAAGTCAGCGGCGGCGTGGGCGTCCTGCTGGTGTCCCGCGCAGCGCTGGGCCACGGCCAGGCCGATGAACGTTGCCAGCAGCCGATCATTCAGCTCGACGGCCTTGTTGAACTGCTGGGCGGCTTCGGCGAAGCGCTCCTGGCGCAGGTGCTGCGTGCCGAGCTTGATGGTTGCTTCAAGAAAATCCGGTTGAAGTTCGAGCGCCGAGCGGTAGGCCCGCACGGCCCGCTGGTCGTCCCCCGCCTTCACGTACAGGTCGCCCAGGCGAACTTGAAACTCGGTCACGCCGGGATACTTGCCGACCAGGCTCTCGACCGCCTGGATCGCCTCGGCGAGCTGCCGGTCGTCGGCCTGATCGGCACGATCGTGCTCGTCGACGGCGGCGTCCGGCTCGATCAGCAGGGCACGCTGAAACGTTTCGACCGCTTCGGCCGGAAGATTCTGCTGCAATTGCAGGCACCCCAGCGTCGTCAACGTCGGTTGATCGGCCGGGTCCAGCACCGCCAGTTGCCGATAGTGCTCCGCGGCCGTACTCCAGTCGCTGCGGCGGGCAGCCATCGCGGCGAGCCGCTCATGCGCGTTGCGAAGGTTCGGACAGCGATCGATCGCGGCGCGATACGCGCGGACGGCGGCAACCGTGTCGCCCCGGCGCTCGTGACAGAAACCAAGGCCGAAAGCGATGGCCGGGTCGCCGGGGTCCAGCTCCGCGGCCTGCGTGAGATACTCGATCGCGCGGTCGAACTGCCCAAGTTCGTCGTAAACGCAGGCCAGCCCCAGGGCAGCCCGCTGCGCGGCTTCGGGCCGCCGCAGGAGTTGCTCAAACAGTGGGCGCGCCTCCGCCAACCGCACGTCGCGCAGATAGCCGGTGGCCAGTTGGAGATTCGCGTCCGTCGAGGTCGGAGCGTTGCGCACGCGCTGCGCGAGCTGCTCGATCGTCTGCCCTTCGATTTCCGCGAAGTGCCGATCGAAGGCGCTGTACAGGTTCGCCAGCAGACCGCGCCCCAGCGTTTCGAGCAGGTAGCTCATGCGCTCCCCCCCGGTTCAGCGCTCGCCCGCAGCCGGTCCAGCGCCACCCGCGCCCGCGAGTATTGGGGGTTCAGCTCCAGCGCCCGCGCGAAGGCCCGCTCGGCGTCGGCCGTGCGCTTCAGTTGCACGCAGGCTTCGCCCAGCGCGGTTTGCACGTCGGGGTAGTCCGCGCCCGAGGCGATCGCTCGCCGGAGCGAATCCGCGGCCGAGTCCGCCTCGTTCAAGATGAGCGCCGCGCTGCCGAAGAGCACCAGCGACTGTGCGTCCGCCGCGCCACCGGCCACCACGGACCGCAATAGCTCAAACGCTTCGCGGGCGTGGCCGCAGCGCAGCTCGGCGTCGGCGGTGGCACAGCGCAGGAAGGCGTTTTCCGGGTGCGCGGACGCGGCCTGCCGGGCCGCCTGAAGCACGGCCTGCACGCAACCGGGCGAGTCGCCCCCGCTGACGGGCAAAAGCGCGCCGATCAGTTCAGGCTCGCGCTCGAAGAGCGCCCGCAACTGCCCG
>CAYOHG010000182.1:0-6729 GCA_964403685.1 uncultured Planctomycetales bacterium | reverse complement strand
GGGCTGTAGCGCGGCCTTCATGGCGCATTCCTTGCCGTCTTGCGCCAACGCGTGAGGTAGTGTCCATTCCTGAGCAAATCGTTTTCGGGGCATCCGTCACATTCGTTCACGCCGCGTCGATAATCGCCTTCACTTTCACCCGCGCCCGGCCGTAGCCGCCCCGGCGGAAGTCGGCGAGCACCGCCGTCGCCAGCCGTGCTTCGCGATCGTGGTTCGTGATGTTATCGGCCCAACAACGCGCTTCGGAATCCCAGCCGCTCGACTCCGGGCGCTGGCTTAGTTTGCCGAGGCAACAGAACCGGCCGGCCGGCGTTCGTCTAGTGTGCGGCCACCGGACGGGGCGCAGCCGCAGTCACTACTGTGCCGTTCGGACAACAAATCGAGGGAGATTGCGGATGAGGGTATTAGCAAGTCGGCGTTTTAGCGCGAGTCTGGTTGTCGTCGGGTGCAGCGTGGCGCTCGCCGCGCCCGTGATCGCGCAGGCACCGGGGGAACTGCTGTGGACGACGGAGATCGAGGGTGACGCGTACGCGTGCCCGACGCTCGATGCGGCCGGATACGTTTACTACGCTACTCACATGTTCGGCGGCGTGCTCTACAAGATCCGCGCGTCGGACGGGGCGATCGTTCTCCAGCGCGACCTGCCCGGCGCCGTCGAGCACAGCGTGGCGCTCGACGAAAACGGGACGCTGTATCTCAACACCCTGCTGGGTCCGCTGGCCCACGGCGGGACGCCGGAGGCCGTCGCCGCCGCGTACCGCGCGGATGATTTCAGCGAACTGTGGCGCACGCCGATCGCAAGTCCCGGCGCGGACACGTCGCCGATTGTCGGTAGCAACGGCCGGATCTACCTGGGGACCGTCGTCAGCCCGCAGAACGCGGGGAACGTGGCGAACTGCGTGGCGGGCCTGTCGTGCGGGCGGTACTACTCGTTCGACGCCGCCACGGGCGGGACTCAGATTGACGCGTGGACGGAAGGCTGGGCGGCGACACCGGGCGTGATCGACGAGCAGGGGCGCGTGTTCTTCGGTGTGGAAGACCTGACCGGCGGCGTCGAGGGCGACCATCACATTTGGCCGGGCGCGTTTTACGCGATCTACGGCGACGACCCGCAGCCGCCGGGGATCGAGCCGGAGCATGTGTGGCCGACGTTCTACGCAAGCGGTGACTTCGGGAGCCCCGTGAGCTATGTGGACGGCGTGGCGTATACGACCTGCCGCGACGGGTACCTGTACGGGTTCGACGCGGACACCGGCGCGGTCGTGTTTCAGCGTGACCTCGGCGCGCCGTCATGGACCGGCTGCACGATCGGCGTCAACGCCGCTACGGGGCAGCTCGTGCTCTTCACGGGCACGCAGAGCATCGACATCGGCCGCGGTGGGCAGTCGCGCCTGTACGCGATCGAGCTGGACGGCTCGCTCGATGGCAACCTGCTGTGGTGGCGGACCGTGCCGGGCGGCATGGCGTTCGGCAACCCGGCGCTGGATGATCTCGGAAACATCTACTATGTCACCTCAGTTGCTGTGCTCCAGGCCGTAAACGCCAGCGGCGAGCTGCTCTGGACATACAGTCTGCCGGGTGGGGAGCTTGGCGGGATCGGCGGGCCGACGATCACGAACGACGGGAAAGTAATCGTGGCCGCTAACGGCGGGGCACTGTACGCATTTCGGGCAAGCGGGAATCACCTCGCGGACGACGCTCCTTGGCCCAAGTACAAGCATGACCTGCGCAACACGAGCAACGTCCTTTCGCCCGTCCGCGAACGTACGACCGGCGACGTGGATGACGACGGGCACGTGACGCTGGCCGACTTGTCGGAACTGCTCGTGCACTATGGAACGACGTTCGGGATGACGATCGACGAGGGCGATTTCGACGGCGACGGCGACGTTGATCTGCTGGACCTGTCGGCGCTGCTGGCGAACTTCGGAAATTAAATCGCCGAGCCTGATTCGCCGCCGACGGACTTTCAATCCCCCGCGCCAGTCGCGGGCCAGACCTCGCACTTGCGTGCGGGGTTCTGACCTGCGCGGCCTGGCCGCGACGCCGCGCGGGTCGGCATACCACGCCCGCAGAGGTGGCGCTGGATCTCACGGGCGCCGGCGGACCTCGGCGCGTACGCTGTTCGGGCATCGACGCGGGGCCTTCACCGGCGCAACCAGCGACAACCCGGGGGCGTGTGAGCAGGCCCACAACGGCACCTTGTTCCTGGACGAAATATCCGAGCTTCGGCCCGAGCATCAGGCCAAGCTCCTGCGTGCGTTGCAGCCCGTCGATGGCGCGTATGAAATCGTCCGGGTCGGTCAGGTGCGCGCGCGTCGGCTGCGATTCCGCGTCGTCAGCGCCAGCAACCGCGATTTGCGGCGGCTTGTTTGGCAGGGCACGTTTCGCGAGGATCTTTACTACCGAGTCTCCACACTGGAAATATCCGTTCCGCCCCTGCGGGAGCGGCCCGAGGACGTGCGTGCGTTTGTGACGGAAGGCACCGCAGACTTGCTCGCGGACGTTTTCCGAGGGCAACCGGGGCGCGCCCCGCGACCGGTCACATCCGCGGCGCTTGACTATCTCGCCGGTGAGTGTGCCTGGCCGGGCAACTATCGCTCGCTTCAGCGCGTCCTGATTCGCCTGAACCTGCGAGCTACCGACGCGCCGGTCGAACGCGCCGAGGCGATTGCGGCAACTCAAGATCTGACGCCCTCGGAAACGGCACGCGCCTTTGACCTGAACACAATTCCGCTCGCAGCCTATTCGCAGACCGTTCGCGAGGTTCAATCCCACTTCGTCCGGCGAGCATACGTGGCAGCCGAGGGAAACAAGGAGAAGGCGGCCCGCCTGCTCGGCCTGTCAACCGGAACGGTTTTTCGGGAAACCGCCGCACGGCTCGGAGTCGTGCTGGGTGGTGACGCCGGGTGACTCGGCTGACCATTCGCGGGCGGCGGCGAAACCGCGCACCGTTCCAACTCCGCGCGCGGAGCTATACTTCCCGCCGACGCCCGTTTGGATCTCCGCAGGAGGCACTCCGTGACCGCATTCTATTCCTGGCGAACCGTCATCTCGCTCGCCGTCGCAGTGCTTGCCGCGATAATCAGCCGAACGTCGCTTGCTCAGGACGCGGTCATCAAGCCTTCGCAACTGCGCTGTGAATACCGCGTTGACCCGCTGGGGATCGATGTAGCACGACCGCGGCTGAGCTGGATTCTGACAGCTCGCGATCAGGACGCTCGCGGGTTGTCGCAGCGGGCCTATCAGCTCGTCGTCGCCAAAACGCCGGAGGGGTTAGCCACCCAGCGCGCCACGCTCTGGGACTCGGGCCGGGTCGAGTCCAGCCGGACGAACCAGATCGAGTACGGCGGCGCGGCCCTGAGCTCGCGCCAGCAGGTCTACTGGAAAGTGCGCGTCTGGGACCAGGACGGCGGCGTGTCGGACTGGAGCGAGCCGGCGTCGTGGAGCATGGGGCTGCTGAAGCCCGAAGACTGGGGCGACGCCCGCTGGATCGGCGACGCGACCCCGCCGCCGGCGTCGGGCTTTGACCCGCTGCCCGCGCCGTTGCTGCGCAAGGCCTTCGAGCTGGGCGCGGAAAAGCCGGCGATCTGCCGGGCGACGGCCTACGTCACGGCGCTCGGACTCTACGCCGTGTGGATCAACGGGCAAAGCGTCGGCGATCAAGTCCTGGCGCCCGAATGGACCGACTATCACCAGCGCATCCAGTACCAGACCTATGATGTGACCGGCCTGCTGCAACCGGGCGCCAACGCGATCGGCGTCGCGCTGGCCGACGGCTGGTACGCCGGCAAGGTCGGGCTGGCCGGGGTCGTGCCGAACGGACCGCCGCGGGCGATCTACGGCCGTCAGCCGCGCCTGCTGCTTCGGCTGGAGCTTGAACGGGCCGACGGGAGCATTGAATCGATCGTTTCTGACGAGAGCTGGCAGAGCACTCTGGAGGGTCCGATTCGCACCGCCGACCTGCTCGACGGCGTGACGGTCGATGCCCGCCGGGAGGTTCAGAACTGGTCTTCGCCTGAGCTGAAATCGTGTGACTGGCCGGCGGCGAAGATATTTGACGCGCCGAAAGCAAGGCTGGTCGCGCAGCCCAACGAGCCGATTCGCGTGACGCGCGAGCTGACGCCTATCGCTGTGACCGAACCCCAGCCAGACGTATTCGTCTTCGATCTGGGGCAAAACATGGTCGGCTGGTGCCGGCTGAAGACGCGCGGGCCGGCCGGCACAACCGTCACGCTGCGCCACGCCGAAGTGCTGAACCCTGACGGAACGCTCTACACGGCCAATCTCCGCGGCGCGGCCCAGACCGATCGCTACACGCTTCGCGGCGAGGGGTCTGAAGTTTACGAACCGCTCTTCACGTACCACGGCTTTCGCTACGTCGAAGTCACCGGGTTGAGCGAGAAGCCTGCGCTGGAGACGCTCGTTGGTCGCGTGCTGCATTCCGCGGCCTCGGAGGTCGGTCGCTTCGAGTGCTCCGAGCCGCTGCTGAACAAGCTCTGGCAGAACATTCTGTGGACGCAGCGGGCCAACATGCACAGCACGCCGACCGATTGTCCGCAGCGCGACGAGCGCTGCGGCTGGATGGGAGACATCCTGGCCTTCGCGCCGACGGCGTGCTTCAACATGGACATGTCGGCGTTTTTCACGAAGTGGATCCCCGACACCCGCGACGCCCAGGCCACGGACGGCCGCTTCGCCGACTTCTCGCCGCAGCCCTACGACCCCAACGCACGCTTTTCAGGCGTACCGGCCTGGGGTGACGCGGGCGTATTCGTGCCCTGGGTGGCCTACGTCTATTACGGCGACCAACGCATGCTGGCCGAGCAGTTTGGCGCGGCGGTTCGCTGGGTCGAGTACATCCGTTCGAATAACCCGGATCTGCTTTGGAAGAACGGGCGCGGCAACGATTACGGCGACTGGCTGAACGCCGACACGCTCAAACTGGAAGGCTGGCCGACCCAGGGCGCGGAGATGCCCAAGGAGGCCTTTGCGACGGCGTTCTTCGCACGTTCGACGCAGCTTGTCGCGGAAATGGCCCGCGTGCTGGGGCGCAAGGCGGAGTCAGATAAGTACGCGAAGCTCGCCGAGGACATTCGCGCCGCGTTCAATCGCGCGTACGTCCACCCCGACGGCCGGATGGAAGGTGACACGCAGGCCGGCTACGCCATCGCACTGCATTTCGGGCTGCTGCCCGAGGCGGTTCAGGCCGCCGCGGCGCGACGAATGGTGGATCGCTTCCAGAAATACCACGGGCAGATCTCGACCGGGTTTCACAGCACCGTTCCGCTGATGCTCGAGCTTTCGCAGCGCGGATACAACGCCGATGCGTACCGTCTGGCGTTGAATCGCAAGATGCCGTCGTGGGGCTACGCGATCGAGCACGGCGCGACGACCATCTGGGAGCGCTGGGACGGCTACGTCGAGGGCCGCGGTTTCCAGGATCCGGGCATGAACTCGTTCGCCCACTACGCGATCGGCTCGGTCGGCGAGTGGATGTACAAGGTAGTCCTGGGCATCAACCCGGACCCGCAGGCGCCGGGCTTTGAGCACGTCATCATCCGGCCGCGGCCCGGTCCGGGGCTGAGCTGGGCCCGCGGCAGCTACGATTCGATTCGCGGTCGCATCGCCAGCGGCTGGAAGCTCAGCGACGGCAAGCTCGAACTGTCGTTGGAGCTGCCGCCTAACGTGCGGGCCACAGTCTTCATGCCGGCAACCAACGCCGAGACGGTGCGTGAGAGCGGACAGCCCGCCGCCAACGCGCGCGGGGTCGAATTCGTGCGAATGGAAGCCGGGGCCGCCGTCTACCGCCTTGGCTCGGGACGCTACGTGTTCGAGGCGCCGCAGCCGTGAACGACGCTGCGCCCGGGCTGGAGGCGGCCGCGGTTGGAAAATCGTTCGGCGGCGCAGTGGTGCTGGACGACGTTTCGCTGTCGCTGCGGGCTGGTGAGATTCACGCGCTGTGCGGCGAAAACGGTGCGGGGAAATCGACGCTCATTCGGATTCTCTCAGGCAGCCTGCGAGCGGATCGCGGGCAGGTCCGGCTCGACGGGCGCGCTTTGCCGGCGGGGCGGGTCCACGCGGCCGAAGCCGCCGGCGTGTGCGTCATTCACCAGGAGCCGCTGGCGTTCCCCGACCTTTCGGTCGAAGACTCGATTTTCGTCGGCCACGAACGTACCCGCCTGCGCGGCCTCTGGCTGAACCGCGCTGCGATGCGCCGGCAGGCGTCGGACTTGCTTGCGTCGCTGGGCGAGCGACTCGACCCGACCCGCGCGGTGAGCGAACTGTCCCTCGCGCAACGGCAGATGACAGCCATCGCGCGCGCCCTTTCGCGGCGTTGCCGATTCCTGATTCTCGATGAGCCGACGGCCAGTCTGTCGCAGCGAGAAACGCGCCTGCTGCTCGACACCGTGGGCCGGCTGGCGGAACAGGGCGTGGGCATCCTGTACGTGAGTCATCGATTGGAGGAGGTGTTCAAGCTGGCCCAGCGGATCTCGGTGCTGCGCGACGGTCGGCTGGTTTGCACCGAATCGGCCGGCCGACTTTCGTCGGACGAGCTGATTCGCCGCATGGTCGGCCGGACGATCAGCAGCGCTGACGGGCCCCATCCGCCGCCGGCGACGTCGGGCGAAGCGATGCTGGAGGTTCGCGAGCTGGCGCGGGCCGGCGAGTTTTCCGGGATTTCGTTCGATCTGCGGGCGGGGGAGGTCCTGGGCCTCGGCGGACTGG
>CAYOHG010000181.1:0-6749 GCA_964403685.1 uncultured Planctomycetales bacterium | reverse complement strand
ACGGGCGCTTCGGGGCTGATCCGCTCGGCGTCGCCGAAGACGTAGCGATCGAGCATGAAATCGCCGACCAGCAGAACGCGCCGGCCGACGAAGCGGGCCACAATCTCCAGCAACGCGCCATCCATGGCTGGGAATCTTGGCCGAAGCTCGGCTGAACGTCCATCGGCGTGGGCCGATGGCGTCAGGCGCGCGAGAGGTCGCTTCGGCCGGACGTCGAATGGCGTAGCTGCCCGCGCAGGTCCATTTTGGGGACCGAGAGACTGGCCACCAGAGGGTTTAGCCGGGCGGGGCCTCCGCGTCAGGCTGGGCCCCCGCGTCGGGTTCATCCGGGATCACCGGCGTCGTGCGGCGAAGCTCGTCGAGCCGTTCCCGCGTTCCGTGCGCGTCGCACCAGCGCTCGATGTAGGGCCAGTCGAGCTTGTTCCCCTGCACGGCGATGACGTTGCGGGCGTCGTCGATGTCCTTGTGCCGCCGCCCCTGCTTCGACCAGCGCAGTTTCTGGATGATGACGTCTTCGGGGGTGGCTGCGTAGGCCGATCGCCCAAACAAAGGCACCTGCGCGCGGCGCGCGAATCGCTGCTGATTGAATGGATCCTGGCTTAGAAAAAACAACTCGATCTTGAACGCCAGACCGTCGATGGTGACAACCTGGCACGAGCTGCTGGTGATTGTCTCGAACCGAATCTGCGACTCCCACTGAAAAGGAGGCTTCAGCATCTGACGAAGGCGCTTGAGCCCGTTCTCATCGGCGTGAATGACGAAATCGGCATCCTGCGTCGAACGAGGAATGGAATAGAGGTTGCTGGAAAGCGATCCGACCGTCATGTAGGGAACCGCCGCAGCCTCCAGCGCGTCGATCACCGTCAGGACTGCCTCTTCGCTGGTCATTCCGATTCAGCCCCATTGGCCGGGGTATCGGGCTGCCCCAGGAGGGCGAGTCGTCGCCGGAGAATCTCGACTACGTGCGTCTCGGTCGCGCCCGGATGCTCCCGCCGAATCATGCCCTTTGTGACTTCACAGGCGTAATCGAAAAGCCTCGGCCCGGCCAGGAATTTCTCCGCCAATGACTGTCGCCGAGCGCGCAAAACGTCGTCCCGACTAAGCGCGTGGACTTGATCGTCTGCAAGACTCGACACGGCGCCAGACCTCCCCGAATCGAGTGATACTACACCGCCGCGCAAACCCGCTTCGCCGCGTCGGTCAGATCGCCCGCCGAGATCAACTGCGGAATCGCCGCTTCCTTCAGCATCTTCCGCGCGATCTCCACGTTCGTGCCTTCCAGCCGCACCACCACCGGAACCGCGAAGCCCACCTCGCGGGCGGCCTTGATCAACGCATCGGCGATCACGTCGCATTTCGCGATCCCGCCGAAGATGTTCACCAGCACCGCCTTCACTTTCGGATCGGCCAGGATGATGCGGAAGGCCTCGACGGCGCCGTCGGCAGTGACACTGCCGCCCACGTCGAGGAAGTTCGCCGGCTCGCCGCCGTGCAGCTTGATGATGTCCATCGTGGCCATCGCCAGGCCGGCGCCGTTGACCAGGCAGCCGATGTTGCCGTCCAGCGCGATGTAGCTCAGGTTCGCCGCCTTGGCGCGCAGCTCGCTCGGGTTCTCCTCGCTCGCGTCGAAGAGCGCTTCAATCTCCGGGTGGCGAAACGTGCCGTTGTCGTCGAAGTTGAACTTCGCATCGATCGCCAGCAGTTTGCCCTCGGCGGTCTCGACCAGCGGGTTGACTTCGGCCAGCGAGCAGTCCTTCTCGATGAACAGCTTCGCCAGCTTGAGCATCATGTCCGCGGCCACCTTGGCGTGCTCACCGCTCAGCCCGATGGCCTCGGCCAGCGCGACGGCCTGGAACTTGAGCAGCCCCAGGTGCGGATGAAACCAGGCCTTCTTGATCGCCTGCGGGTTCTTCGCGGCGACTTCCTCGATCTCGACGCCGCCCTCGGCGCTGGCCATCATCACGGGAGTGCGGCTGGCGCGATCGAGCACGACGCCCAGGTAGAACTCGCGCTGGATGCTGACCGCCGGTGCGAGCAGCACCTTGCGGACGGGCACGCCCTGCGGCCCGGTCTGTTTCGAGACCATCGGATGAGCCAGCATCCAGCCGGCCAGCTTCTCGGCCTCATCGGCGGTCTTGACCAGCTTGACGTAGCCGGCTTTTCCGCGTCCACCGGCGTGAACCTGCGCCTTCACGACCACTTCGGGCGCGCCAAGCCGCTTGAACGCGCCCGGCACTTCCGCCGCCTTCTCGACCACTTCGAAGCCCGGAACCGGAATCCCGACCTGCTGCATGATCGCTCGGGCCTGGTATTCGTGCACCTTCATGCGTTGGCTCTCCCGTGGGACCGCGCCGGCGCGGGCCGTCGCGCGACAGTGCGGCAGTTTACCCGCCGACCCGCAGTTTCGCCCCGCCGACGCGCGGCTCGCCCGCTCACCCGATGGCAGGCTCGTCGACGTCGGGCACCCTGGCCGTAAGCCGAGACGCACGGCGATTGCTCCGGCCAACCGGTCGAAGCCCCCGAACGGCAGCATCTCGGACTGAACCGGGTGGCATGGCCCATCCGGGGAGCACGACCGTCCCGGTTGGCATGGCCTTTCTGGGTGGTACGGCCGTCCCGGCCGTCCTCTTATCACGCCGCGACGCTACCCGCTTCAACCCGACCTTCCTCCGGGCAAACGCATTCTCCCAACGCGGACACCCCGCGAACTGCGCCGCACCCATGACGCAGCGGTTTTCGATGCACCGGGGGCACCCCTCCCGAGAAGCCGGGGCTCCGACCCCGAGAATGCGGGCGTCCTGTCAGCCTCCCTGATTGCTTGTGCAGGGCGAGTTGACGCCCACCCGCCCCGGACGTAGACTGCCTGGCTCGATTGGATCGAAGCGGTAAGCCCGCCGGGCGTCGCGGGCAGGTTCGTAGGCGTCGGGGACGGTGGTCATGCATTATCCGCACAAGCTGAGCAAGCGCAAGAAAAAGCGCAAGCATGGGTTCCTGGCCAAGATGCGCACGCACTGGGGCCGCAAGACGATCAATCGCAAGCGTCGCAGCGGCCGTCATCGCCTGACCGCCGTCTAGCCCGCCGCGCCACCGACCGCGTTGCGCGCTCGGCAGTCGTACACCCGCCGCGGGCTGCGTCCCGGTCGGGCCGTGCGCCACTTCGAAACGTGCCGAGGCTCGGCATGGAGCGCTTTGAGATTTCCATCACCGGCTGGTTTGCCGCCGCCCACCAGCTCCGCTTGTACGACGACAAGCTCGAACCGCTGCACGGTCACAACTGGCAGGTTACGGCTACGTGCGTCGGCCCGTCGCTCGACCGCATCGGCGTGCTGGTTGATTTCACTCGACTCAAACCGCAGCTCGAAGCGGTGCTGGCGGGCTTTCACGACCGCAACCTGAACGAGCTGCCCGATTTCGCGAGCGTGAACCCGTCGGCGGAGAACGTCGCCTGCGAGATCGCGCGGCGCCTCATTGCGCACATTCCGCACGGGGCGCGCCTGGCGTGCGTGGCGGTGGAAGAAGCGCCGGGCTGCGTCGCGCGCTACTTCCCCGACGCCTGACGCCGCTCCGCGTTCCCCGTTCCCTGTTCCCTGCTCACTGTTCCCTGCTCCCTCCCCCCGCTACCCTGTCGCTATGGCGCTGACACTTGATGAACTCGCCTCGGACTGGCTTTGCCCGCAGGACGAGGAGCATTTCAGCCTGCCGGCGATCACGAACTTCCGCGGCATGGTGCAGGCCGCCTGGGGAGTCGCCGGAATCCAGAACTGGATCTGCCCGCCCACCGGAATGGCCACGCCGACCGCCCGGCTTTTCGTGCTCGATGGCCAGCGGTACCGCGAGCTGCCCACCGACGGCTGCGAATACCGCTGGAAAGCGTACGAAATTGAGCGCCGCGGGCACGGCGTCGCCAGCACGCTGCGGATGCCCGCGGGCCGCTTCGGCGTAATCGAAAAGCTGCGCTTCGACCGTGCCATGCACATTGCGCTCGTGTTCGCCGGCCTGCCGCGCGTTTGGCGCTTCACCGACTACTGGAACCTGCCGCCCGAGGACGTGCCGCAGTTCAACCTGTCGCGCACCGATCGCGGCTTCCTGCTCGACGACGTGAAGACGTTCGGCTGGGCCGAATTCCGCGTGCCCGGAAAGTCAGCCACGTTCGCCAGTCTTCAGCACTGGCTCGACGGCGCGCCGCCACGCTCGCCCGGCCGCGTCGGCGTGGCGGCGCTGAGCGTCGCCGCCGGCGACGAGATCGTCTGGTCCGCACTCCAGGGCTGCGAGGCCCGTGACGCCGCCGACCTCGCCGAGCACTGGGACAGCGGCCCCGACGAATGGCGGCGGGTCTGGCAAAGCGCGTTCACCGCAGGCAATCCCGACTTCGGCGGCCATCTGCCGAGCTACGCCGGCCCGCTCGCCCGGCTTTACTACATGAGCGTGCTGACACTGCTGATGACGCGCCGAATCGTGCCGCCGCCGACGCCGCGCTCGAGCATCGCCACCGGCGG
This sequence comes from uncultured Planctomycetales bacterium, assembly GCA_964403685.1. Lineage (GTDB taxonomy): Bacteria > Planctomycetota > Phycisphaerae > UBA1845 > Fen-1342 > CAYOHG01. The sequence continues at coordinate 2,253 of CAYOHG010000181.1, read as the reverse complement.
ACAGTGCATCTGGAGCGAAGCCAAGCGTCCGCTCTCACGCGCCTACGTCTGGGGCGGCCCGGAAGGCGCCCCCACCACCAGTTTCCTCTGGGAAGTCGAGTTCCAGGCGCCCCTGCTGGCACGACTCGACCCGGCCGTCTTGTGCGACCAGCTCGAAGCCCTGATGCGGGTCGACCTGCACAAACACTGGGGCGTCGAAGTCGTCAGCGGCGGCGGCGCGGGCATGGGCTACGGCGTAAACCCCGGAGCGTTTCTGTCCTGCGTGCGCGACTACGTGCACTTCACCGGCGATCGCGCCTGGGCCATGAAACACCTCGACTACCTGCGAAGCTGCGCGCGGCCGGGCCTGACCGACTACGGCGAGTGCCAGAACATCCTCGAATGCGTCAGCACCTACGAGCATTCGATCGCCGCGTTCAATGCGCTGAACGTCGCGGGCATGCGCTTTCTGGCGGACTTGACCGGCGAGCAGGAGTACGCCCGCCAGGCCGATGCGCTCGCGCGGCAGGTGCTGTCGCTCTACGCCGGCGGGCCGTTCGCGTGCCTCCAACCCGATGGCTCACGCCGCATCGTCAAAACGATCCTCGATTTCAACTATGTCGGGCGGTTCATGGCGGCCGACCTGCCGGACGACGTGAAAGCCGGCATGCTGCGATACTTCGAGGCCGAGCTTCAGACCGAGGACTGGCTCTACGCGCTCGCCCCGACCGACCCGGACGCGCTGACGCCGCACCTGCCGAAGTTCCAGACCTTCCGCGCGGACCATCAGGCGACCGGCTCGTATGACGGCTGGCCGGCGCGGGCGGCGTGTGTGCTGGCGCGCTTCGGTCAGAAGCGGAAGGCGATCGACTGGATGCTGCGCATTCAGGAGCTGACGCGCGAAGGGCCGTTCGGCCAGGCGCGTTACATCCACGCCAGCCCGCGTAACGACGGCCTGCCCGGCCGAACGCGCAAGGCGAGTTTTTTCAACGGGAACTGCTACTTCGAATCCGCCGGCTGCGGGTTCGCAACGGTGATCCTGGACGAGTTGTAGGCAAGCCCCGACCCTGGGGAGCGCGCCGACGACCGTGTTCCATGCCGACGGCTTTTGCGTCGGCATGCTCTTCATCCTTGCGTCCGGCGCGGCTCAGGCCGCTGGACCGTCCGACCCGACGTGGACCCGGATCGGAAGTGGTGGGTTTCGCTGCCCTGAACCCACCCGGCTCTCTGGGCCAAGTCCCGTTGCGCGCCTGGATGGCAACCCACCAATATCGATCATGCGCACTCGCCGCCCTACCGCGCCGGCAACCGCAGCCTCGCGTGCGGCCCCAGCGCGAAGCGTTCAACGTGCGCGACGGACCGCGGCGAGTCCGTCAGTACGTGCACATGCAGGCTGGTGCCGTGATGGGTCAGTTCGCCGGCGGAGTTCTCGGCATAGATGCCAATCAGCTTGCCGCGGATCGTTTTGCGGTCCAACCGGATCGGACGATGATCGGCCGCAGCGGCAGCGGATGCCTGGTTCATCGGGCAGAAGCGGTTGATCACGTGCGCCGCGAGGTCGCAGAGCTCTCCCTCGATCACGAATGGAAAAGGGCGCGTCGTGTCGATCCCGGCGCGCTCGGCGACCGCACGCACGCGGGCTTCGACTTCGTCCGCGCCAACTGCCTGGCCGAAGGCGGTCTCAGACCATTTCGGGACGTAGGCGACGGCCAGAAGCGTCGCGCGCGTAGTCGGCGCGCCTTCGTAAACGCGCAGCTCGGGAACTTCGGCATCGGTGGCCACTTCGCCGATCCAGCAGCGACCATCATCGATGACAATCTCGCCGCGCAACCCTTCGACAGCGCCGACGCCAAACGCACGCGCCTGCCCCAGAGCTTCGGAGATGGAAACGCGACCCTCGCTTTGGCCGGCACGCATGACTTCGCGCATCCCGCCCCAGGTCGAGACCCGTCCGTCCCAGCGGGCAGCGCTGCATCCCGTGATCATGGCTCCGACGCACAGCACCAGCGGCAGCCACGGCGTGACTGCCGCCGGGGCCGTCGGTTTGTGGTGCAGCGCTGGCGGCTGTGAGACGAAATCCGACCTGGACACCGATGCCCCTTTTTTCATTGACGTGGAAAGCGGCCGGTTCAAAACGCGCGTTTCCAATACGGTGTTTTACTGCATAACGGCCCTCTGTGGCGTGGGCCAGGGCACGGTGCGGGCGACTGCCTTCCGTCGGAAACCGGCGCAGCCATCGCGCGCTTCGGGAGCCGCGGAAACACCGCGCCCACC
>CAYOHG010000180.1:0-6750 GCA_964403685.1 uncultured Planctomycetales bacterium | reverse complement strand
AGGTTGCGCTGATCAACGAGCTGTGGCGCGAGATTCTCGGCGAGGACTTTCTCCAGCGGCCGCGGCTGTCACGCATCTACTACCGCGGGAAGTACTTTGAGTATCCGCTGAAGGCGTTCAACGCGTTGGCGGGCCTCGGACCGCTGGAGGCGGTGCGCTGCCTGGCCAGCTACGGCTGGGCCCGGCTGTTCCCGCGGCCCAGCGCCGACTCGTTCGAGGACTGGGTCGCAAGCCGTTTCGGCCACCGGCTCTACAGCATCTTCTTCAAGACGTATACGGAGAAGGTGTGGGGCATTCCGTGCACCGAAATCTCGGCGGATTGGGCCGCCCAGCGGATCAAGAACCTGTCGCTCCTGGAGGCGATCCGTAACGCGCTGCTGCCGAAGCGCGGCGGCGGGCGAACGCGCGACGGGCAGATCATCACAACGCTGATCGACACGTTTCACTATCCACGCTTCGGTCCGGGGCAGATGTGGGAGGCCTGTCAGCGGCGGCTCGCGCAGGCCGGTTGCGAGACGGTCTTCGACTCGCCGGTCGAGCGCATCCAGCACCGCGATGGGCGGGTGGAATGCGTGCGGACGCGCGCGGCGGACGGGTCGGCGGGCGAGTTTGGCGGATCGCATTTCATCTCGTCCATGCCGCTGCGCGATCTGATTCTGGCGCTCGATCCGCCGCCGCCGGCGGAGGTCCTGGCTGCGGCGAACAAGTTGCGCTACCGCGACTATCTGACGGTGGTGCTGGTGGTGGATCGGCCGGAGATGTTCCCGGACAACTGGATCTACATCCACGCGCCGGAGGTGCAGGTCGGACGAGTGCAGAACTACAAAAGCTGGTCGCCGGACATGGTGCCTGATCCGAAGCGTTGCAGCCTGGGACTGGAGTATTTCCTATGGGATTCGGACGAGCAATGGTCCTGGCCGGATGAGCGGCTGATCGAGCTGGGGATTCGCGAATCGGAGCAGATCGGGTTGATCCGCCGGTCGGAAGTGGTGGATGGCGTGGTCGTGCGCATGCCGAAGGCGTACCCGATCTACGACCGCGACTACCGCGCGACGCTGGATGTGCTGCGGCGCTACGTCAACACGTTCAGCAACCTTCAGACGATCGGGCGGAACGGGCAGCACCGTTACAACAACCAGGATCATTCGATGCTGGCGGGCGTGTATGCGGCCCGGAACGTCGCCCGTGGTCGCTATGACGAGTATGACGTATGGGACGTTAACGTCGAACAGGAATATCACGAGCAGGGGCGCGTCGTTGAGAGCCGCACCGCGCCGGTCGAGCGGATCATCCCGACCCGACTGCCGCAGCGCGAGTCGGCGCCGCGGCGGTGAGAGCGGGCGACGGGTGGCCGCTGGGCGCGTGGCGCGGGCGGAACGGAATGCTGGATGGCGTGTGAGAACGTGCGGCAAGCGAGCGGTACGACGCACCGCGGCGCAGGGCCGCGTGCGATTCTGACCGTCGGACGCGCGCTCCTGATCGTGCTGCTGACGGGCGGCGCCCTGCGAGTGCTCGCCACGGCGACGCTGTCGTTGATCATCACGAACGACGGCACCGACTACCTGTGGTTTGCGGAACAGATTCTGAATGGAAGCTGGCAGCCGGCCCGGCCGGACCGCACGCCGGGGTATCCGGCGCTTCTCGCGGGCTGCCTGGCGATGTTCGGGCCGTCGCCGGTAGCGATGCTGGCGGTCCAGCATGCGCTGGGGCTGGGTGCGGCGCTGCTGCTGACGTGGGCGCTGGCGCGCAAGGCCAACCCGTGGTGCGGACTATTCGCGGGGCTGTGCGCCGCGATCGATCCCTGGCTGCTGACGTTCGAGTCGTACGTGCTGAGCGAGACGCCGGCCACGCTGGCGATGGCGGCGATTGCGGCGTTGGTCTTGCTGCCCGTGAAGCGGCCGTGGCTGCGGGCTTTTGCGCTGGGACTGAGCCTGGCGGCGGCCTGTCTGGTTCGGCCGACATTTCAGGTCGTGGCGCCGTTTGCGGCGATCGGCTTGGCACTGTCGGCGTCGCCGGGACTTCTTCGGCGCGTTGCGCTCATCGCGGTGTCGGCGGCGGCGTGCGTGCTCGGCCTGGCGCCCTGGCTGCTCGTGCAGCAACACTATCACGGGCGCGCAGCGCTGTCGTTCGGCACCGGAGCGCATCTGTTCAGCGGGGTCGCACGGCTGGGGCTGCTGGACGAGCAATACGCAGTGCCGATGGAGATTCGCGACGCCTATGCGCCGTACGCGGGTCGGCCGATGGGCGACGGCGATTTCTGGGCCTTCTGCTGGACGGTGGGGGGGCTGGAGCGCAGTGAGCACGTGCTGCGCGCGTGGGCCGTGGCGAGCATCCGGGCGGCGCCGCGGCGATACGCCGGTCACGTTCTGGAGGCGCTCGGCTGGCAATTGAACTACCCGTTGCCGGGCAGCCCGGTGAGTTGGAATGAGCTGGGCGAATCGGTCGGGCGTCTGGCACGCGAGGGCGACGGCCGGCAGTACGCGCCCGGGCCTCCTTCGGCGACGCTCGATGGGCTCAACCGGGCGACGCGCGGCGGGCCGCTGCGCCCGCTGCTGACGTGCGTGGCCGAGCACGCGCCGCGCGGCATGCCGCAGGTCGGGTTGGGGGTCTGCTGCGTGGCGGCATTGCTTTGGGCGGTGTGCCGGCGGGATTGGGCGACTGCGGGCATTCTGCTGGGGTTGCTGGCGTTTGTGGGTATGCACGCGCTATTCCTGTTTCCGAATCCGCGCTATGCCCTGCCCGTGTGGGTGGTCTGGTATCTCGTGCCGCCGTTGCTGGCGTGCTGGTTACGTCGTTGGTTGGGACGGAAGTCCAGCGGCCGCCGCGGATCGCCTGCGTAGACTCAGCAGCGCGGCTAATGCGCCGATGCAGGTTCCGGGCGTCATTGGCGGGTCGGAGGGGCGGGCCGGTCGCAGGGCATGCGCGCCTGGGGTCTTGAATCGGCCCGGCGCCACGGAATCCAGCGACAAGGCCGCGGGCGGGCGTGGCCGATCGTCAGCGCGAGGCAGGATCGGCTGGTGACGCGCCCGAGGACTCGATCCGAAAGACCGGTCGTTCCGGCAACGGCCTGAGGGAGAGGATTTCCTGGGCCAGGCCGATCGCCACGTGCGCCGAGCCGAACACCTCGCGCGTCGTTTCGAGCAGGAAGTCCCCCCCGACTAGCTCGCCTAGCGGGCTGTTCAGCAGCGTCGCGCGCATTTCGCGCGTCAGTCCGCAGACGATCAGGTAGCCGCCGCCGCGAAGATATTCGCCCACCGGCCCGCGCAACGCGGTGAGGATCGAGAAGTCGATCTGCTGCGTGCGGCGCATCCGAAGGATGGTGACGCGCGGGCCGCGGCGGAAGAGCGTCCTCAGACCGTTGGCCAGCAGGTCCGCGTGCGCGAAAAACAGCGGCCCCTCCACCTGCACCATCGTGATGGCGCTGCGGCCGGTGTGCGCATCCATCTCCTGCTCGCGAAACGGTCCATCCGGGCTGCGCACCATCTCGAACAGGTGCACCCGGCTGACTCGCCTCAGCAGCACAATGAACGAAACGGCCAGACCGATCAGAATGGCCCAGTGAATCGGAAGGACCAGCACGCAGACGACCATGGTCAAGAACACGGGTCGGTCATGCACGTCGCGCAGCAGGGAGCGCAACTCCGGTCCATCGATCATGGTGAGCGCGGTGGCGATCAGCAGCCCAGCGATGGCGGGTGTGGTGATGTAGTGCATCAGCGGCGCGGCCAGCAGCGCCACCAGGCCCGTCGCCGCCGCCGCAGCCACGCCGGCAAACCGCGTCCGGGCATGCGCCAGCTCGGCCAGCGCCGAGCGGGCAAAGCTGGCGGAGCCGGGGAACCCGCCCACCAATCCCGCGGCGGCATTGGCGAGCCCCAGCGTCCAGAGCTCCCGCCGCGCGTCGAGCGTGCTGCCATTTCGCAAGGCCAGAGCCTGCCCGATCGCCAGGCCCTGGATGATCCCCACCAGCGCGATCGCGGCGGAACCGGCCAGCAGCTCGGTGAAGTTTGCGCTCGGCAGGCTGATCGCGACGCGCGCACTCCACGTCCATTCGAGCGCACCGGCGCTCGGTAGCGTTGCTTGCGTTGCGGCGGACTCGAGCAGCCAGGCCGCGATTCCGCTGAGTGCGAGCGAGGCGAACGCGGTCGGAAAGCGCGGGCCAAGCCGCTTTCCAGCCAGTGCCAGCGCGGCTACGCCCGCCGCCATGAGCAGTGACGAAAGCTGAACCTGCCCGAGCTGGTGCAGCGCGCTCCAGAGCATGCCCAGCAGCGTGGGCTGTGCTCCCGCCGGGACGCCCAGCGCCGCGGGCAATTGAGACCCGATCAGCAACAGCACCGAGCACACCACCAGCCCGACCACGACCGAGCGCGAGACGAAGCGCACCAGCCGGCCGATGCCGACGACGGCGCCCGCCAACGTCATCAGGCCCACCAGGATGGCTACCGTTCCCGCCAGCGCCGGCCAGGATTGCGTATCTTCAGGCGCGACCGTGCGAAAGATCGCCAGCAGCATCGTGCTGGCGGTGATCACGGGGCCGATCACCAGGCTGGGCGAGCTCGACAACGCCGCGCTGACCAGCCCCATGGCGATGGCCGAGATCAGCCCGCTAGACGGCGAGAGGCCCGCCAGCGTGGCGAACCCGACGCATTGCGGAATCGCGACCCACGCGACGGTCAGCCCGGCCAGCAGGTCATTCGCCAGCGTCCGTATGGTCGAATTGGTCCCTGAAGCGGGCTGCGAAGAAGCGGCAGTCGGCGACGACGACGAAATAGACAGGCCCTCGCTGCGATTTCCAGGCACCCGAAGCGCGGCTCAGTGTAGCCGAATGTGAAACGCGGGCCACAGCCTCAGCGAAGCACGACGCGCGGCGGGCCGGGCGGTTACACTTCGCACCGCGCATCGCCCGGCGTCCGTCGTGGTGCTGATGGCGGGCGGGTGCGATGCGCGAAGCCCGGCTCCGACAGGTGCTGAATGCCGCAACTTGGATTCGCCATCGACAACCGCGCCTGCATCGGCTGCCACGCCTGCACGGTCGCGTGCAAGAGCGAGCATCAGGTTCCGCTGGGCGTCAACCGCACCTGGGTGAAGTACATCGAGAAGGGCGAATTCCCGCAGGCCAGGCGGTTTTTCAACGTGCATCGCTGCAATCACTGTGCGGATCCGCCGTGCGTGGAAATCTGCCCGGTCACGTCGCTGTTTCAGCGTCCTGACGGCATCGTTGATTTCGACAGCACGCGCTGCATCGGCTGCAAGGCCTGCATGCAGGCCTGCCCGTATGACGCGCTGTATCTCGACCCGCAGACGAACACCGCGGCCAAGTGCAACTACTGCGCGCATCGTGTGGAGGCCGGCATCGAGCCGGCGTGCGTCGTGGTGTGCCCGGTGGAGGCCATTGTCAGCGGCGATCTCGATGACCCGCGCAGCCGCATCGCCGAACTCGACCGGCTGCACAAAGTGCAGTATCCCAAGCCCGAGAAGGGCACGCGGCCCAAGCTGTTCTACGTCGGCGGGGAAAGCGCCGCACTGGACCCGGCCGCCGCCCCGCCTCTGGAGCATTACCTCTGGAGCGGCAACGACGGCCGCATCAGCCTGCCGCTGCTTCGCCATGCGGGCGACGAGGCGGAGCGCGAAGCCCGCGCCCGGCGGACCTACGACGCGAAGGTCAAGCCGGCGCCGTGGGGCTGGATGGTCTCGGCATACATCACCACGAAGGCAATTGCGGCGGGCGTGCCGATGGTGGCGTGCCTGGAATATGTGTTCGGGTCCGCATCCGCGGCGTTGCCGACATCGGCGTTTGTCACGGCATTGCTGTTCCTCGCGCTTACCGGCGGGCTGCTGGTCGGCGATCTGAAGCAGCCGCAGCGGTTTTTGGCGGTGCTGCTGCGGCCGCAGTGGAGGAGTTGGCTGGTGCGCGGGGCGTACATCATCACGGCATTCGGGGCGGTGCTCCCGGCTTTGTGGATCGCCGGGTTGGCGGGCGCGCCGCGCGGTGCGCAGCTCGGCTCGGCGTGGCTGGGACTGGCGCTGGGCGGTGCGACGGCGTCCTATACGGCCCTGTTGCTGGCGCAAGCTCGCGGGCGCGATTACTGGCAGAACCCGCTGCTGGTGATCGGCATGCTGGTCGATGCGCTGGTCGCCGGCGCTGCGGTGGCCGTGCTGCTGTCGCTGGTATCCGCGTCGCCGACGCGGTACGTGATGTTGCCCCTGGAGGTGATCGACGCGTGGGAGTCGCAACCTCCGGCCGATTTGGCGCGCGCGATTCTGGGGATCGGCGTCGGGCTGCTGACACTACTGCTGATCGCCGAATTCCTGCCGCGCCACGCGACGCGTAACGCCGAACTGGCTGCCAGGCTCATCACGCACGGTCCGCTGGCGGGCTGGTTCTGGGGCGGTGTGGTTGCGGCGGGAGTGGTATTGCCGGGCGTGCTATTGCTCGCGGGCGCGCCGCTCTGGACCGCGGCAGTGTTGCTGCTTGTGGGTATCGCATGCCGGAATCACGTGCTGGTGCAGGCGCCGCAGCGCGTGCCGCTGAGTTGATGGCGAGTGGGGGATCTGGAAGCGACGCAGGACGATTTCGGAGGGCCGCATGCCGTACCATCCGCCGCGGTCGTGGATTGAGCGCACCGCCGTCCGGCTCGGGCTGATCGCTCCGTCGCCGGCGGACGCGGCCGGCACCGCCGCGCAGTCCGGCGTCGAAGCCCGAGGCGGCGTCGCGCGGGTCGGCGCGCTTCCGCTGGCGCGCTATCCATCGCC
>CAYOHG010000179.1:0-6788 GCA_964403685.1 uncultured Planctomycetales bacterium | reverse complement strand
ATCTCGATCACGTAGTCGTAGGTGTGCTCATCATCGTCCAGCAGCACCACGTTCCATCGCGGCGCGAGCCGCACGCGGGCGTCGCTTCGAGTGGCCGACCGGGTTGCCGATTTCGTCGCCATGGCTTTTTTGCGTCCCGGGATTCAACTATATCCGACGCCGCGCAGCCAAACAAAGCAGCCCCGCCGAGTTGGCGAGGCAGGCACGCTTCGCGGCTCTGGGTGGGGCCGGCACCCTGTCGGCCGCAGCCACAGTAGAATCCACAGCCCATGGTTCACTTCGCACGAACCCATCGACGCCACCCGGTCTCCACGGCCCTGCTGACCGGTGCGATCGTGCTGCTGGCGGTCTGGCTGCTGTGGGGGACCATTCGCGGAGCGCGCGGCGCGCGGCGCGCCCACCTCGTCGCCGGGCTCAACGCGACCAGCGTCGCGCAGCGCCAGCGGGCCGCCTGGGCGGTGATCGAGCACCCCGACCCTCTGCTGATCGCCGAGCTCGAACAGCGCGTTTTCGGCAACGAGCGCGAGCCGGACGCGCGCGAAGCCTGCGTCTATGCGCTGGGATGCATCGCGGCGCCCTCGTCGCTGCCGGCCCTGACACACGCGGCGCAACTGGACGAGCACGGTGGCGTGCGGGCGGCGGCCTGGCTGGCGCTGGCGCGCCTCGATGCCACGCAGTTCCAGCAGCTCGCGCAATCCGCGCCGACCGACGGCGATCCCTGGGAGCGACTCGGAATCGCGCAAGGCCGGCTCTGGCTGTTCGACCCGACCGGGATCGACGCGCTGCTGGACGCCGTGGCGCACGGCGACCACGCCCAGCGCATGATCGCGACGCGGGCACTGCGGCGCAGCGTCGCGCCGCTGCTGGACGCCGTCGGCCGCTGCCCCGCGAATCTGCTCGGACCCAGCGACGCGCCGCTGAACGCGGACCTGGTCGCGCACCTTCGAGAGCGCTGCGCTGAGCAGGATTTGCAGCCGATCGCCGCGGCCTTGCAGCGACTCGAACCGTCGACCCGCGCATTGCGCCGCGAAGTGGGGCGCCTGGCACGAGCGCGCGGGCACGCCGCTGAGCTTCTGTTCGGCGAATAGCTCCGGGCGGCGCAGCGGCGAGTGTGGACGAGCATCGTGTCCGGCGCGCGGCGCTTACGGCGCCAGCACGTTGATCCGCTCGAATCGCTCCACGTCGATCAGCCCATGATCGGTCAGCTTCAGCGCCCCGATGACCGACAGCGTCAGGAACGACAGCGCCATGAACGGGCGGCGCAGCGTGACGCCCAGCGTCGCGGCCGCCTCGTGCAGCCGGCGCAGCCGATCGCGCAGCTCGCCGGCGCTGTCCAGCGACATCAGCCCGGCAATCGGCAGCGGCACGTCCGCGAGAATGCGCCCATCGCAGACCACGCACAGCCCGCCTTGCATCTTGATCAGGTGCCGGGCTGCGGCGAACAGCTCGGAATCGCTCGCCGCGGCAACCACCAGGTTGTGCGAATCGTGCGCCACGCTGCTGGCGATCGCGCCGCGCCGCAGCCCGAAGCCGCGCGCAAAACCCAGCCCCACGTTGCCGCTGGCCTGGTGTCGCTCGATCACCGCGACCTTGACGATGTCGCGCTGCGGATCCGCCGTCACCTGCCCGCCGAGCACCGCCAGCGACTCGACCGAGCGGCGCGTGTCGATGCGGTTCTCGGCCAGCTCGATTACGTGGACCCGCACGCTATCCGCCGACGGCGGCGCGGCGACCGCAAACTGACCCAGCTCGAGCCAGTGCGTGTTCACACTGCGCCGCAGAACGGTCTGTTTGCGCGGCGGGGCGCCAGACTCCAGCACGGCGCCATCCTCCGCGACCAGCCGTCCGGCGTGATACACCCGCCGGACGCGACAGGAGTGCAGATCGTCGAGGATCGCCAGCGACGCGGACCGCCCCGGTGCGACCGCCCCCAGTGTGTGCAGTCCGAAGTAATTCGCAGCGTTGAGCGTCGCCAGCTTGACGGCGTGAATCGGGTTCAGCCCGCCGGCAATCGCGCGGCGAACCATGAAATCGATGTGCCCTTCCCCCAGCAGATCGTCGACGTCCTTGTCGTCGGTGACGAAGACAAAACGATCGAGCGTCTCCGCCCGCACGAGCGGCAGCAGCGCAGCCTGGTCGCGCGCGTGGCTGCCCTCACGGATCATGATGGTCAGGCCGAGCCGCAGCTTCTCGAGCGCTTCGTCGCGCGTCGTGCACTCGTGATCGCTGCGGACGCCGCTGGCCACGTAGGCACACAGCTCGCGGCCGCTCAGTCCGGGACAATGTCCGTCGACTACGCGCGGCCCGCACTGCACGATCTTCTGGAGGCACTCGTCGTCGCCGCGCACCACGCCGGGGTAGTTCATCATCTCGGCCAGGCCCAGCACCCAGCGGTCGCTCAGCAGCGGCTGGAGGTCCTCGGCCGACAGTTCGGCACCGGCGCTCTCGAAGCGCGACGCCGGCACGCACGAGCTGACCATCACGTAGATATCGACCGGGCAGTACTTGCTCGAGCTGAGCATGAAGCGGATGCCCTCGGCGCCCAGCACGTTGGCGATCTCGTGCGGATCGGTCACGACCGCGGTCGTGCCGCGCGTGCAGACCAGCCGGGCGTATTCCGGCACGCTCAGCATCGACGATTCGATGTGCACGTGCCCGTCGATGAAGCCCGGGCAGATGTACTGCCCGCGCAGGTCCTCGACTTGCCGGCCTTCGTAGCGGCCGATCCCGACGATGCGGTCTCCGGCAATGGCAACGTCGCCGTCGTGGATCTCGCACGACAGCACGTTCACGATCCGCCCGTTGCGCAGCACCAGGTCGGCCGGCTCGCGCCCGGCCGCGACCGCCACGCGTTGCTTCAGCTCCATCAACAGTCTCCCGGCCGCGACGCTGCGTGCCCGGCCTTGCGCCGAAGTATACGCCGCGGACCCGCCCCCGCGCTGCCCGCGTTGCGATCCGGCCCGGCATCGGCTAATGAAACCGGTATGCAACGGCACGGCGAGCTTCGCATCGAGATTTTCAACGACCCGATCTTCGCCGAGAACGGACTGCTCGTCTGGCGCGACGGGCACGCCGACGCCTGGATCGTCGACCCCGGCTTTCCGGATCAGCCCGAGAGCATCGCCGGCTCGCTGGCGAAGCACAAGCTGAACGCCTGCGCGATCGTCCTGACGCATTGCCACGTCGATCACATCGCCGGCGTCGAACCGCTGCGCGCCTTGCTCGGCGCGATCCCCGTGATCTGCCCGCGCGGCGAGGTCGCGCTGCTCACGTCCGCGGAAGCCAACCTCTCGCAGCAGATGGGAATGCCCGTGCAGTGCGCCGCGCCCGAGCGGATCGTCGAGCCGGGCGATACGCTCGAACTGTCCGGCCTGCGCTGGACCGCGCGCGACGTCGCCGGACACTCGCCCGGCGGCCTGTGCTACTACTGCGCGGAAGCCGGCGTGGCGCTGGTTGGAGACGCCGTCTTCGCCGAGGGCATCGGCCGCTACGACTTCGAGCACAGCTCGCGCGAGCGACTGATTCGAAACATCCGCGAGCAGGTCCTGAGCCTGCCGGACGAGGTCGTCGTCTACCCCGGCCACGGCCCGCCCGCGACCATCGCGCACCTGCGCACGCGGAATCAGTATTTGCGCTGGGAGTTAAGCCAGTGATTCCGAACCGCGCCGCCCATGGCACAACCACTTCACGACGATGCGCGTTAGTTGCGGCAGCGCTGCTGGTGCTGCTGAGCGGCTGTGCCGCGGGGCCGGCCCGGCTGGCCGATGCGTTTCCCCGGGCGGCGGCGGCGGATCCCTGGCGTCTGGATGGCGAAGTATGGTCGGGGACGTTCGCCGACGCGGTCTACGCGCTGGGCGACGAAGCCGGCGCTTGGAGCAACCTTGAACCCCAGTGGGTCTGGTTGGCGATCTACCGGCACGCCGAGCACCCGGATGCGCGGCTCATCGTGCGCGTCTTTCAATTCGCCGACGTCGCCGGAGCCCAGCGAGCCTGCACCCGCTTCCTACCGCTGAATGAACGTCCCTTCCAGGCCGGCGACCAGGGCTTCTGGCTCGATGATGGGGTCATGTTTCGCCGCGGACGGCTCGTGTTCGAGTACTTCGGCAGCGGCGACCTGGAGCGCGCCTCTCCCGAGCAGGCGGTCTACCTGGTCGGCCTGATGGAGCGCAAACTGTCCCGGGGCGTTGCGGAAGAATCGCCGTGATCCGCGCGCCGCTTAGTGCGGTCATCGTCGCTGCGCTGCTGGCCGGCCTCAGCGGGTGCGAGCCCGCGCCCGCGTCGCGCGCCGCCACGCGTCCGGCGGGTGGCTCCGGCCACGAACCGATCGCCGGCGATCCGTCGGCCGATTCGCCCCGCGCGACCGCGGTGAACCTGCCCGATCGGACCCGCGCGCCGCTGATCGACGCGGTCGAGGTGGAGCTGCCCGACCTGCGCATCGTCAGCGCCGCGCCCAACGTCTCTGAAATCTGCTGCGCTCTGGGGCTGCGCCCGTGCCTGGTTGCGCGCACACGCTACTGCACGCATCCGCCGGAGCTGGCCGACGTAGCCGACATCGGCGCGCTGGTCGACGTGAACGCCGAGCGACTGGTGCAGTTGCAGCCTGACCTGATCATCGTCTCGGGCGCCAGTCGCACGATGACCGACCGGCTTACGCCGTTGGGGCTGCGGCTCGAATCCGTCCCGGACACGCGTCTGGACGATCTCTTCGTCGCCGTTCGGCGAATCGGCGAACTGTGTCATCGGCCGCGCAGCGCCGCGCTGCTGATCGCTGACATCCGCGCGCAACTGGAGCGTGTCGATGCTGTCTGGCGGGGCGCGCGGCCGGTTCGCGCCCTGTTGCTGACCAGCACTCTCAGCGATCCGCCCCAGCCGCCCTTCGTTGCCGGCCGCGGCTCGTTCTATGACGAATTGCTGCGGCGGGCCGGGCACACGAACGTGGCCGCCGATACGGCGCCAGCGTTCGGCCCGCTCTCACTGGAGGTGATTCTGAAACTGGATCCGGACGTCATCGTTGAGCTGGATGCCGACGGCAGCGCGCGGCCCGCGGGCGACACCGATGCGCGGCGGGTCTGGAGCCAGGTCGGTCCGCTTAAGGCAGTGCAGCAGCAGCGCGTCCACGTACTAACCGGACCGCAGCACTATCTGCTGGGACCACGGATCGCGCAGACCTACGCCGATCTGTGCCGCTGCCTGGCCGGGCTCGCCGGGGAGCAACCATGACCTCGAGCCTGCCCGATCGCGCCGCTGGCTGGCCGCTGGTTTGCGAACGGGTCAGCGTTCGTCGCGGCGGGCGATGTGTGCTGCACGACCTGTCGCTCGAGCTGCATGCCGGTGACACCGTCTCGATCGTCGGCCCCAACGGCGCAGGAAAGACCAGCCTGCTGCTGCTGCTGGCGGGACTGCTGCGGCCGTGCGCGGGCACGGTCCGAGCGAATGGACACGAGCTTTCCCGGGCGAGCGCGCCCGCGCGGGCGCGCTTCGCGGCCTACCTGCCCCAGGGCGCTGAGTCGCTGCCGGCTTTCCGCGTGCACGACGTGGTCGCCTCGGGCCGCTACGCCCGCCTGCGGCCGCTGCGCCCGCCAACTGACACGGACCGGGCCGCGGTCGCGCTTGCCTTGCAGCAGTGCGGCCTGACGCTCCTGGCCGAGCGGCCGGTTAACCAGATCAGCGGGGGCGAACGGCAGAAAACGCTGTTGGCCGCGGCCCTGGCGCAGGATGCGCCGCTGCTGCTGCTGGACGAGCCCACCACGGCGCTCGACCCGGCGGTTCAGATCGAGCTAGTACGGTTGCTGCGCGAATGGCGCAGCCCGCAGCGCTCGCTGGTGCTGGTCAGCCACGACTTGCAGCTTCCGGCGGCGCTGGGCGGGCGGGTGCTGGCGCTACGCGACGGGCGCATCGTGGCCGACGACACGTCCGAGCGGTTGCTCGACCCGCAGCGACTCGGCGAAATCTTCGGGGCGCGCTTCGCACGGGCCTCAATTGGGGGCGGATCGGTCGTCCTGCCCGATTTCTGGCATATTCCCAACTGATTGAGAATCCGCTGCGAGGGGCGACCTCGACCGCGCATGCCGCGCATGCCGCGCGAAGGCGCGCCCACAGAAACCGTCGCTCAGGACGAAGCCTGACCGGAGGCATGATCGGCGCGCGATTCCCGCCCCTGCCAGAGTCGCACGATGTTTGCCCGATGTCGCACGATAATCAGCATTCCGAGCAACAGCGCGACGGCCAGCAGCGGCCAGCAATCGGCGAATCGCCGCCCGCTCCAGCCGACGTACGCCGCCACGGCAAGCGGGAAAAGCGTCGCCAGCGCGAGCGACCCGGCCGAGACGTATCCAGTGCCGAAGCGGAAGAGCGCGTAGCCGATCAGCGCGACCGTAATGGACGCCGTGTACACCGGGAAGATGGCCAGCGCGACGCCAATGGTCGTCGCGACACCCTTGCCGCCTCGAAAGCCCAGATAGACCGGAAACAGGTGCCCCAGCACCGCAGCCAGGCCGACGGAAATCCACGCCAGCATTCCCACGGAAGATTCGGTCGCAGCTCCCAGCCACGCCCGCGCAGCCAGCGTCGGCCCCAGCCCCTTGAGGATGTCCAGCACCAGGCAGGCATGTCCCCACGACTTGCCCAGCACCCGGCCGGCGTTGGTCGCCCCGATGTTCCCGCTGCCGTGCTGGCGAATATCCACGCCGCGCAGCAGGCCCAGAATCAGCCCGAACGGGATCGCCCCGATCAGGTACGCACCGCCCGACAGAATCAGCCAGCCTGCGATCATTCGCGCTCAGCGGATG
>CAYOHG010000178.1:0-6825 GCA_964403685.1 uncultured Planctomycetales bacterium | reverse complement strand
CCCCTGCCCTCTGCCTCCTTCCCTTACTCCCTGTGCCCTCTGTCCATCAGCCGCTCGACCCACTGGCCCCTTCCGCCCCCTAATCCCCCATGCACGTCCCGACCGCGCGGGCCATGCCGATCAGCGGGTCATCGAGCTCCATGGTGCGCTGGCGGTTGGCCACCTGTTCGATCGGCACGGTGGTCGTCTCGCCGTGCTGCATGACCACAAGCTGGTTCCACTCGCGCGTCGCGACAAGCTGCACCGCTTTGTGACCGAAGTGCGTCGCCAGCACGCGATCAAACGCCACCGGTGTGCCGCCGCGCTGCACGTGCCCGAGGATGGTGGCGCGGGTCTCCAGCCCGGTGCGGGCGGAAATCTCCTCGCTCAGGACCGCGCTGACGCCACCCAGGCGGAACGGGTCATGGCTCTCGTGCACGACGCGGTTGACGACCTGTTTGCCGCCGGCCGGCTTGGCGCCTTCGGACACGGCGATCAGGGTGAAGCGCTTGCCGCGCTTGGAGCGATCCAGGCAGCATTCGCAGATCGAGTCGAGGTTGTAGGCAATCTCGGGGATCAGGATTACATCAGCGCCGCTGGCCAGTCCGGCGTGCATCGTCAGCCAGCCGGCGTTGCGTCCCATCAGCTCGACCAGCATGACACGGTGGTGACTGGAAGCCGTCGAGTGAATGCGGTCGAGGCACTCGGTCGCGGTCTGCACCGCGGTGGTGAAACCAAACGTGATGTCCGTGTGCATCAGGTCGTTGTCAATGGTCTTCGGAACGCCGATGCAAGGAATGCCGTTGCGCACCAGGTGGGCCGCGCCGGACATCGTGCCGTCGCCGCCGATGCAGATCAGTGCGTCGATGTGCCGCTCGCGGATGTGCTCGACGACGCGATTGGTGACATCCTCGAACAGGGGCTTCCCGTCGTTGCCTTTGCCGACGGCGAAGCGGGCCGGGTCGGCGGTGTTGCTCGTGCCGAGGATGGTGCCGCCGCGCGTCAGGATGTTCGAGACGTCGTCAGTCTTGAGCGGGTGCATCCGGTTTCGGATCAGGCCGAGGAAGCCGTCCTCGATTCCCATGACTTCGAGATCGAGCTTGTTGATGGCGGCCTTGGTGACGACGCGGATGACGGCGTTGAGTCCGGGGCAATCGCCGCCGCCGGTGAGCACGCCGATTCGGTGAACACGATTCGAGTTTCCAGGCATGGGCAGACTCCACAAGCGCTGCTTGTGTTATCGGCGCGATTGTAGCCGGAACAAGACCGCCGGTCCTTGCGCCCTATTCCCCACGTCCCACGCCGCGCAGCCCGCCGCCCGTGCGCCCGCGGGCATGCGCCCCAGTTCCGTGCTTTCCGGGTTCCGCGGCTTCCTTATTCCTTCGTCCCTTTGAACGGACGATTCCCGCGGCACGCTACGTGTGCAGTCCGCCGTCGACGACAAACACCTGGCCGGTGATGTAGCTGGCGCCGGGGCCGGCGAGGAACGCCACCAGCGGCGCGACCTCCTCGGGCGATCCGAAGCGCTGCAAGGGCACCAGCTCCTTGACCTTCTCCTTGAGCTTCTCGGGCAGCACGTCCGTCATCGGCGTCGTGATGAAACCCGGCGCGACGGCGTTGCAGGTGATTCCGCGCTTACCCAGCTCCTTGGCCACCGACTTGGTCAGGCCGATCAGCCCGGCCTTGGCGGCGGCGTAGTTGGCTTGCCCGGGGTTGCCGGCGATCCCGGTAACGCTCGAGATGTTGATGATCCGCCCGCGACGCTGCCGCAGCATGATCTTGCTGGCGGAGCGGATCAGCCAGAACGCCGATCGCAGGTTCGTGTGCAGGACGTCGTCGAATTGCGCGTCCTCCATGCTCATGACCAGCGTGTCTTTGGTGATGCCGGCGTTGTTGACCAGGATGTCAAGCCGCTCGAAGCGGGTCGCGGTCTGCTCGACGGCCTGCTCGCAGGCGGTCCGGTCGTTCACGTCCAGCGCCAGCGGGCTGATGCGCGCGCGAATGTCCGACGCCTGCTCGCGCGACCAGCTCTCGATCGCCGGCGTGTTGCGCGACGCGGCGACGACCCGCGCCCCGGCCGCCGCCAGCGCTACGCAGATGGCCTGACCGATGCCGCGCGAAGCGCCCGTGACCAGTGCAACCTGTCCTTCCAACGACATGGCAGTTCTCCGGACGGTGGGGTCAGGCGTCGCCCGACAGCCAGACGGCACGCGGCCCGCCGCGTACCGGGCGGCGCGCTTCGCATGGATTCATCACGCAATCGTACGGGAACCGCGGGGCGCGCGGCCAGCACCCGCGCCGCAGCTCGGCGACCGGCCGCCTAGACACCCACCGCAGCAGTCAGATCGGCCGCCTTGCTCACGTTGATGATCTTCGCCCGGCGGTTGATCTTGCGCATCAGCCCCGTCAGCACGCGGTTGGGGCCGACCTCCCAAAATTCCTCGACGCCGTCGGCCAGCAGCCGCTCGACACAGTCCTGCCAGCGCACGGGATTGAAGATTTGCAGATAGAGGCTCTCGCGCATCGCCGCGGCGTCGCCGTGGTCGCGTGCGTCGACATTGGCCAGCACGCGCGCCGCCGGCGGGTGAAACGGCGTGGCGTTCAGGTAGGCACGCAGCGCATTGGCGGCCGGACGCATGTGCTCGCTGTGAAACGCGCCGGCCACCGCCAGCGGAACGACCTTGCCGCCGAATTCCTCGGCCAGGGCGGCGGCAGCATCACAGGCGGCGCGATCGCCGGAAACGACGATCTGCCCGGGGCAGTTGTAATTGGCCGGGCGCAGATAGCCCTGATCGCTGACGCGTTCGCACAGGCCCAGCACCTGCGCTTCGGTCATGCCCATCAGGCAGACCATCGCGCCGCCCGAGGCGCGCGCGGACTCCTGCATCAGCACACCGCGGCGGTGCACGAGGCGCAGGGCGTCCTCGAAGGAAAGCGCGCCGGCGGCGTGCAAGGCGGTGTATTCGCCGAGGCTCAGGCCAGCCAGGGCGACGACCTGGGTGGGGTCGATCAGGCCGGTTTCCAGCGCGGCCCGGTAGATCGCGACGCTGGTGACGAAGATCGCCGGTTGCTGGATGTCCGTCTCGCCGGCCAGCACTTCGGCCGGCCCGTGGTGGCAGAATTTCGATAGCGGGATGCCGAGGATTTCATCCGCCTGGGCGAATGTGTCCGCGGCGATGCGGAACTCGTCGGCGACGTCCTTGCCCATTCCGACCAGTTGTGCCCCCTGTCCGGGGAAGAGAACCGCCTGTTTGCTCACCTTAGACCCTCAATAAGACAGAACCCCACGTCAGTCCCGCGCCGAACGCAACGAGGAGAACGAGGCTGCCCGGCCGCAGCCGACCCGACGCACGCGCCTCGTGCAGCGCCATCGGGACCGAGGCGGCGGACGTGTTGCCAAACCGGTCAATATTGATCCACACCTTGTCCAGCGGGAATTCGAGCTTGGCACAGGCCGCCTCGATGATCCGCAGATTGGACTGGTGCGGTACGAGCATCGCCAGATCGCTGATGGCCGCGCCGGCGTCATCGAGCGTCTGCTGCATCACTTCCTGCATCTGCGTGATCGCGAATTTGTAGACTTCGCGCCCGCGCATCCGCATGTGGTGGAGCTTCTCGTTGACGGTGCGAATCGAAGCCGGCTCGGCTGAGCCGCCGGCGGGCACCCAGATCAGCGGTGCGCCGCTGCCGTCGGCCCCCAGGCGTGCCGCCAGGATGCCCCGACCCGCATCATCCGCCCGCCGCAGCACCACCGCGCCGGCGCCGTCGCCGAATAGCACCGCCGTCGCGCGATCGTCCAGATCCGCCATGCGGGTCATGCAATCCACGCCGATCACCAGCACGTGCCTGGCCAGGCCGGACATCAGAAACTGCGCACCGCAGACCAGCCCGTAGACAAACCCGGAGCAGGCGGCGGCAAGATCAAAT
Organism: uncultured Planctomycetales bacterium; assembly: GCA_964403685.1. GTDB lineage: Bacteria > Planctomycetota > Phycisphaerae > UBA1845 > Fen-1342 > CAYOHG01. Next base: position 2,919 of record CAYOHG010000178.1, on the reverse strand, counting down.
GCCGGGATGCAGCGGCAGCCCAGCGCGTGCTGAAGCTCGCAGGCGGTGGAGGGCAACGGGTGTTCGGGGGTTATGGTGGCGTTGACAATGACGTCGATATCCGCCGGGCTGATGCCGGCGGCCTGCATGGCGCGCTGGGCCGCCTCCTGCGCCAATCGCAGCGTCGCGCTGCCGGGCGCCGACATGCGCCGCGCGCGAATGCCCGTCCGCTGAACGATCCACTCGTCGGACGTATCCATCCGCTGCGCGAAGTCGTAATTGGTGACGGATTGCTCGGGCACGCTCATTCCTGAGCCCGCGATTTCAACAGGCCAGGAGAGTCTCATGCCGCCCCCTCTTGTCCGCCCGCCATACGCGCCGCGATCGTGGCGTTCACGCCCTTGCGGTGCGCGTCGGCCGCCACCCGAATCGCGTTGCCGATCGCGCGGCGGTCGCTGCGCCCATGGCAGATGATGGCCACGTTGTTCAGCCCCAGCAGCGGCGCCCCGCCGTAGTCGGCGAAGTCGTGCCGCTTCCAGATGCGCTCGACGACCGGCTGCCACTGGCGGGCGAGGTCCGGGTCTTCCTGGCCAATCTCGCGGAAAATGGTCTTGAACAGGCCTTCCGCCAGCCCTTCGGTCAATTTCAGGATGACGTTGCCGGTGAACCCGTCGCAGATGAACACGTTGCCCGTGCCGGCGAAGATGTCGCGGCCCTCAACGTTACCGATGAAGTCGATCGAGCTGTCCGCTTTCAGCAGCGCGCGGGCTTCCTTGACCAGCGGCGTGCCCTTGGCCTCTTCTTCACCGATCGTGATGATGCCGACGTGGGTCTGCTGCACCCCCAGCACCGCCTGCGCGTAGACCGTGCACATGCGGGCATATTCGTACAGGTGATGTGGTTTGGGGGTGACATTCGCACCGACGTCGCAGACGATCACTGGACCGTGAAAGGTCGGAAGGGCGACCGCGATGCCGGGGCGGGAAACCCCCGGCATCGGTCCGATCTTGAACTGGCAGGCCGCGGCGAACGCGCCCGTGTTTCCAGCGGAAATGAGCGCATCCAACTGGCCCTTACCCGCGTCGCTGGCCATGCGGACGATGCTGGAATCGCGTTTCTGGCGGAGGGCGTCGACCGGGGTGTCCCCCATGTCGATCGTCTGTGTGCAGTGGATGGATTCGACGCGCGCATCGCTCAGGCCAATGCTGCGTAGCTCCTCGGCGACCCGCTCGCGCGGGCCGTAGATCAGCAGCCGGTCCTCGGGCCCCAGGTGCTCCAGCCCGGCGACCGCGCCAAGCAGGATTTCGCGGGGCGCATGGTCCCCGCCCATCGCGTCGAGCGCGATCCGCATTGCGGTTACGCCTCCCGCGTACCTACCGGAATCGACGTATGGGCGTTTACGTATCCGCAGTTGCCGCAGGCGCCGTGCGGCAGCTTGGCCTGCCCGCACTTGGGACACGCGATCAGGTGGACCGGCACAAGCGCGTGGTGCGAACGGCGGGTCCGCTTGCGCATCTTGCTCTTTTTCGTTACGGGAAGCATGCAAACTCCTGCACGCGGACCGCGGATCAACCGCCCCGCGCCAAACAGCGTTCCGGCTAGGACCGCGCCCCCGCCGCGTCGAATGGGGAAAAGCTAGGGTCGCTGCTCCGGCCTGTCAAGTTTGACCGACGCGCCAACACGGTCCCACCGCCCACAACAGTTGACCGACCGCGCCGCGCGGCCGCGAGCTAAGTCTCGGGAATTATACGACCTGGGAAAGGTTTCGGTGGCAGCTAGCCACGCCGGCGGCGGACCTTGCGGGGGATCAGGCGGCGACGGTTGAGGCCGTACTCAGCAGCCTGTGAAGAACCGGTGCCAACAGCGTCTGGGTTGATTCGCTGTTATCGGACGATCATGCGATTCCGCCGCCGGGCCTCTCCGCGAACGAATGGAACCCCCACGCCCACGGCTATGGCTCACGCTTTGGGAGCGGGTCCGTTTCGCACGCCAGAGACAGGAATCCTCGAATAGAGGCGGCGGTCGACCACGCTACGTGTGGGGAAGCGATCAGCCCCGGCGCACAATCGAGCGCCCGGCCGCGCACCAATGTCAGGGAGGCCCGCGACGGTTATTCCGATTCGCTGTCCTCGTCCGTTTCCGGCAGCGGGTTCTGCCGCCCGCGGGTCAGTTTGAACTCGCCGATCGGTGCGACTTTGCGGTAGCCCAGGTAAAGAACGAGATCGAGCACTTCGGTCCAGGTCGGAAACGGGCGGTGATTCACGCGTTTGTACTCGTCTACGGCCTGAATGAACTCGAGCTGCTCCTCGTTCATGTGGCCTTCTTCAGCGTCGCGTCGATAGTCCGTCAGACGCCGCCCCGGACCGCGATTGCGATTGAACTGTGAAGGCGCTTCATTCGCCCGACGATCCCCGCCGGACCGGCGATCGACCACCGAGTGGCGGCGTTCAGGTTGCGTCGGCGCGGCGCTTGCGATCGATGGGGGCAATACGGCGGGCGGAACGGGAATGTCGGGGCGCTGGTTCGACGCGGCGGAAGGTATGGCGCTCATGTCATGTCTATCGGTCGGGCCGCAGACCCGCGCCAGTTCACACGTCGATTCCCGGCGGGCCGCGAAAACAAGTGGGGGAATCGCCGGACCGCGCCGGTGCCAAATACCCAGCAAAGACTGCCGCAGTGGAGCGCCGGGCGCGCCGGGATAGACCGATCGCCGTCAGCAAGCGGTGGGCACGACAGCCGTCTCGGGGCACGATCGCCTGATCGGTTTATCGGTCACGCGGGCCACCGGCAGAGATTACCGCGCGACCAAGGGGTCGCGCTGTTCGTGCCCTTGGCGGTTATTCGACTTCATCGTCATCGTCGAGGTCGTCGTCGTCGTCATCAAAGTCGTCGTCGTCGTCGTCGAAGTCCTCCTCCAGGTCGTCGTCGACTTCGACGCCG
>CAYOHG010000177.1:1446-6857 GCA_964403685.1 uncultured Planctomycetales bacterium | reverse complement strand
GCGGCACGCCATTGATTTCCGCCGAGCAGGAGCCGCACTTGCCGGCCTTGCAGTTCCAGCGCACCGACAGGTCGTTGGCCTGCTCCGCCTGCACCTTGTGCACGAGGTCCAGCACGACCATGCCGTGCTCGTATTCGCTGCGGTACTCGACGAACCGGCCGCCGCTCTTATCGCCGCGCCAGATTCGCAGGGTCGCCGTCGGCATCGCCTGATCTCCTGGGGAAATCACTTCATCTCGTCGATGATCTGCTTGAGCTCGTCGCGCATGGCGGGAATCGGCAGGCGCTGAATCTGCATCGCGCCGTCGGGACCCTTGCGCACGACGATGTTGAACTTGCCGCACTCGGCATCCTTGGCCGGGTAATCCTCGCGGAACTGCGCCCCGCGGCTCTCCTTGCGCTCGATCGCCGCGCGCGTGACCGCCTCGGAGACGGTCAGCATGTTGGGCAGATCGACCGCGGCGTGCCAGCCGCCGTTGTACTGCCGGTGGCCTTCGACGCGAACTCTCGCGGCCCGGGCCTTGTACTGCGCAATCTTGTCGAGCGCCTGTTGCATCTCCGACTCGATCCGCACGATGCCGACCAGACTCTGCATGCATTCCTGCAGTTCGAACTGCACCTGGAACGGCCCCTCGGCCGGCGCCGGTCGGCTGAACGGCTCCAGCGCGGCGCGCATGCAGTCCTGCACGTCGCGCTCGTGGACGCGCGTGCCGCCATGCTCGCGGGCGAATTTCGCGGCGTATTCGCCGGCCCGCTGCCCGAAGACCAGCAGGTCGGAAAGCGAGTTCCCCCCCAGGCGGTTGGCGCCGTGCAGTCCGCCGGCAACCTCGCCCGCGGCGAAGAGGCCCGGCACGGTGGACATCTGCGTATCGCCGTCGACGCGCACTCCGCCCATGACGTAGTGCGTCGTCGGCCCGACTTCCATCGATTCCTGGGTAATGTCGACACCCGCCAGTTGCTTGAATTGATGATGCATGCTGGGCAGCTTGCGCTCGATGTAGGCCGCATCGATCACCTTCCCGCTGGCGTCGCGCTGCCCCTTGATCCAGGCAATGTCGAGAAACACGCCGCCGTGCGGGCTGCCGCGCCCGGCTTTCACCTCGCGGTTGATGCAGCGGGCGACGTGATCGCGGGTCAGCAATTCCGGCGGGCGGTTCGCGTTCCGATCGCCGACGACGTAGCGCCAGCCCTCCTCGGCATCCTTGGCGACCTGGTTCCTGTACAGGTCGGGGATGTCGTTGAACATGAAGCGCTCGCCCTTGTTGTTGAGCAGGCGCCCGCCTTCGCCGCGCACACCCTCGGTCACGAGGATGCCGCGCACGCTGGGTGGCCAGACCATCCCGGTCGGATGAAACTGAACGAACTCCATGTCGATCAGGTCGGCCCCGGCTTGGTAGGCCAGCGCGTGGCCGTCGCCGGTGTATTCCCAACTGTTGCTGGTGATCTTGAAGGCCCGCCCGATCCCGCCGGTAGCGAGAACCACCGCGCTGGCGTGAAAGACGTGGAAATAACCCATCTCGCGGTCGTAGGCGACCGCGCCGCTGATGCGCGGCCCGTCCTTGAGCAGGCCGACGACGGTGTACTCCATGAAGATGTCGATGCCGCGGTGCACACCATGATCCTGAAGCGTCCGGATCATCTCGAGGCCGGTGCGGTCGCCGACGTGCGCCAGGCGCGGATACTTGTGGCCGCCGAAGTTGCGTTGCAGGATGCGTCCGTCCTGGGTTCGATCGAACACCGCGCCCCAGGCTTCGAGCTCGCGCACGCGATCGGGTGCCTCGCGGGCGTGCAGCTCGGCCATCCGCCAGTTGTTGAGATACTGACCGCCGCGCATCGTGTCGGCGAAATGCACGCGCCAGCTATCGCGCTCGTCGACGTTGGCCAGGGCGGCGGCGACGCCACCCTCGGCCATGACGGTGTGGGCCTTGCCCAGCAGCGACTTGCAGATCAGCGCGACCTTCACGCCCGCGGCCGAAGCCTCAATAGCCGCTCGCAGCCCGGCCCCGCCCGCGCCGATCACGATCACGTCGTGCTCGTACGTCTTGAAATCCGGCATCAGAAGAACCTCAGGTCGGTCCAGGCGCCAGACGCCACCTGCCGAACGTAAATATCCGTGAACGCTACCCAGATCAGGCTGCACCAGGCCCAGAGCATGTGTTTGCGGTTCAGGCAGCTTACGCAGCGATACGCCGCCAGCGCCCCGGGCGCTTCGGCCAGATGATCGCGGCCGCCGCCGACCAGGTGACGAAGCGAATGACAGCCGAACGTGTAGAGCCCGAGCAGGATCGGGTTGATCAGCAGAATCAGCGAGCCCAGCCCGGCGCCAAAGACACGCCCCTCCACCAGCGGCAGCCCGTCGCGGCTGGTCGTGAACCAGAACGCCTTCCACGCGTCGTACAGCAGGATGAAGATGAAGATCACCGCGAAGTACATCGTGTAGCGATGGATGTTCTGAATCAGCAGCGGAAAGGTGTTCTCGCCCCAGAACGTCTTGCGAGGCTCGCCCACCGCGCAATTGGGCGGATCCGCCCAGAACGCCTTGTAGTACGCGCCGCGGTAGTAGTAGCACGTCAGCCGGAAGCCGGCCGGGAAGATCAGGATCAGCGCCGCCGCCGAAACAAACGATGGCAGCCAGGCCGGCTTCTGCCCCAGCCAGGCGTGCCCCGACGCCGGCAGCCCGGGCGCATCGAACATCAGCGGCGAATAGAACGGCGTGAGATAGTCCGAGCCGACGGACTTGCCGGCGGGAATCTCCGCGCTGCTGTAGTAGCGGCCCTCGAACACCCGGACGTTGGCGTACACCAGGAACGCCAACAGCCCGAGGAACACCGCCAGCGGCTGCGCCCACCAGGAGTCGCGGCGCGAAGTCTCACCCCAGCCACGGCGTTTCAACTGGTCGATGGGAATGGAGGCGTGCGACATTCGATGCTCCGAGTTCGGTCCTGCAACGGAGCGATGAATCATAGCGCGGCCGCGGCGCGTTGCAAAGGCGAGGGCCGGCGGGTGCCGCTGTTTTTGAAGGCTGCCGCGGACGTTCGCGCGGGGGAAACGAGTTGATCGAACGCCTATCGAAGTCGGTAGACGGCCGCGCCCTCATCGCGATACACCGGTTCGAACACGCGCAGGTCGTCGAACTGGTCGGTTGCGCCCCAGCGCTGCCGCTCAACGCCGCCGACCAGCACGTGCGTGATTCTGTAGCGCCGCAGCACCGCCGCCGTCGTCGTGGCGTCGGCGCAGTGCGCCAGCACGTCGGAGACCTCCGCGAGACACGCCTGGTGCGCCGCCAGATCCGCGGGCTGAAACACCATCGTATCGCGCTCCAGGATCGTCACGCCGACCGGCCGCTGTGAAATCTGCGGCAGCAGCAGGCGCTCTTCGCCCCAATCGGCCTGTAGGACGGCGTCCGCGGGCAGATGGTCCCGCAGGTACCCATTCACGCCGCGTTCGGCATCCGCCCGCCGCGTGTCCGCGTGAATCAACCGCGCAAGCAGCCCCTCGCGCGGCAGAAACCGTCTGACGCTGGTCAACGACGCCTGAAAGATGCCGTGCAACAGCCCCAGGCCGATGACCGCCAGCGCCAGCCCGCCCCGCAGCCACGTCGCCCACCTGCGGGGGCGATTCGCTCCCTGTGTGGCCGCGCTGCGTTCGAGCCAGCCAGCCGCCAGCAGCGCCCCGGCACACATCGGCAGCATACTGATCTTCTGGCCGAAATCGTTGTAGGTGAACGCGCTGCGCAACGTCAGCCAGGCCAGCCATGAGAACATGCCCGCCAGCAGCAACAGGCGCTGTCCCGCGTCGTCCCAGGCCCGCTGCCAGGCGCGCCGTGGCGCCAGCAGCGGCAGTACCAGCAGCGGACCCAGTTCGATCACCCAGAACCACGGCGCGTCCAGCGCATTGGCGAGCGGACCCGCGGGCACCAATCGTCCCAGCCACGCGTTGGGTGAATGCGGCCAATCAACCAGCAGCCCCTGGCCCAGCCGGCGCGACATCTCCGCATAACCGCTTAGGCTCGGGAAGGCGATCAGGAGCATCAATCCGGCCACACCGATGGCAGCAAACCCGCGCCGCAGAAAAAGCCGCCCATCCCCGCGCGCTCGCAGCAGCTCGATCAGAACCCACATCCCCACCGCCGGCAGCACGCCGAACGCGATCCACACGCTGGACCCGATCAGCGCGGCTCCCAGCAGCGGTCCGAGCACGAACCACCCCCGCCACCAGCCGCGCGCGCCCAGCACGTATGCCGCCAGCAGCGCCACCAGCACGCCATGAACGTTCTGTGGCGACCAGGTCATCTGTGTGATCCATGGGTGAATGCGCCACAGTCCGTCGGCCCAGGCGTCGAAGGTGATGAGCATCTGCCCGCTGAGCAGAACCGGGATCAGGTCCAGCCCGCCGCACAAGGCGACCAGGCCGGCCACCAGCAACGCCGGACCGTCGCGTCCGCACAGTCGGCGGGCCAGCAGGTAGAACAGACTGAGGGTGCCGAGCGCGGTCAGCGTCGCGCCGAGGGCGAAGGCGCATTCAATGCTGACCCCGCTCCAGGCCCGCAGCGTCGCTGGAATCAGGTAGAAGAAATGATAGTAGTATGCCGGGCCGGCGGCGCCGGCAGCGTAGAAGACATTTCCCAGCGGCAGCGGCTGACGTTCCAACGACATCAGGACGGCGTGGTGCTTGATGAAGTCATGGATCAGCGAGGGTGTCGGGGCACCTCCGCTCGCGCGCGGCCAGTAGGGCCCGACCACGGCGAACGTAACGAACGCAGCCAGCGCCAGCAGCTTCCAGCCTGTCGCGCGCCACTCCATGACGTGCGGAACCGACGTCGCGCCCGACGGCGTCAGATCGCCGGCCCCAACCGTGGCCGCTCGACGCGATGCAACGCTCTGCGCCGCGATGTTCAGCCCAACCGCGACGGCCCACGCCGCGATCAGCAGCGCCACGGGCTGGTTTGTGACGTGCCAGATCGGATTGAGCAACACCGGCATGAGCGCCAGCGCCAGGGCGGTGCCCAGCATCGCGCCGCCCGCCGCGCGGAAACCGCTCGCACACTCCCGGCGGTTCAATCCCACGAGGTGCAGTAGCGCCCGGCCCGGGAGATAGACCATGAGTAGCAGGCCCGCCGGTACCGCCGCGGGCCAGAAGTTCGTTGCCGTGATCACGGCGAGGACGGTTGGCGCCGCCACGGCCGATACAACTCGCGCGACGCTATTCGTGTGTGGCGATCGACGGTCGCAGACCGGGTTCAATCGGCTCATCCTGCTGGTGATCGGAGCCACTCAGGCGATCTTGAGCGCGAAACGTACCGTAGAAACCGCTCGCGCGGGTAGCGCTGTCGGGCATCGCGCCATTCGAGCACGGGCAACAGCCGGGGCGGGCGGGCTTTCCCGCCACCGGCTGTTTCGCACATCTTAGGAG
>CAYOHG010000177.1:0-1436 GCA_964403685.1 uncultured Planctomycetales bacterium | reverse complement strand
TTCCTGTCCTGTTCCAGCTGTCAAGCGCCTGTGGATAAATATCGGCTTTTCTACTGCGGTCGGGCCTCCGGTCGGCCCGACTCCGCCCGGACCCGGCCCGCGCCCGTCCGGCCACGCTTCCCCCCGACCGGCCCGCGGCGGGAGGCCCCGCGGGCCGGCGAGGAGGAGAGGGTTTCCTTCGTCAGATGTCGTACGCCGACGGCGACATTTCGGTTCGAAAAAAGTTTGCGCGCCCCACGGTCTGATAAATCAGGGCCGCCGCTCGGCTTTCAGGCTCCAGCGTCAAGCCTCCTCCTCTCGGCCATCAACCTTCGGCCTGCATCCTCCGACCTGTCGGTGCTGTGTCGCCGCTACAGCGGCCGAATCCGCACGTTCCGATACCAGACCGGCTTGCCGTGGTCCTGGAAGCCGATGTGTCCGCCGCGCTTCATTTCCTTGTAAGCGGTCTTGAACTTGTTCGGCGTGCCGTCGGGGTTCTTGCCCGTGTCGGTCCACTGATTGAGGTCCATCTCGATGATGCGCTCGCCATTCATGTTCGCGACGACCTGCGGGCCGCGGCAGACCAGCACAACGTGGTTCCATTCGCCCGGCTTGCGGACGACATTCCGCGCCGGTTCGAGACAGTCATAGACCGCGCCGCAATCGTGCTTGTCGACGGCGGCCTTACCGAACGAGTCCAAAACCTGAAGCTCGATCCCGGTCTGCACCGGGTCGTTCAGGTCCGCGGTGCGGAAGAAGATGCCGCTGTTGGTCTCCTTGTCGAGCTTGAACTCGAGCTCGAGCACGAAGTCGCCGAACGGCTCCTCAGTCCAGATATCGCCGCCGCCCCGGCGTGTCAGCGCACCCTCCTCGATCACCCAGGCGCCTTCCTTGCAGCGCCAGCCGGTCAGGTCACGGCCGTTGAACAACTCTCGCCAGTCGGCTGCTTTCGCCACGCCGGCGGCCTCGCCCGAGCTGATTTCGCGGATGTGGATGTTTCGGAACTGGAGCGGCGTCTTGTGCGACTGCAACTCGATCGCGCCGGTTGGGTAGATCGGCTGGCCGCGCTCCCAGTAGTTTTCCAGCGGCACATCGTCGACGACCTGGACGCCGTTCAGCCAGACACCGACACGCTGTCCGACCATCCAGATACGAAATGTGTTCCACTCGCCGACCGGCTTGTCAGCCCGCAGCAGCGGCCTGGCGGGATTGTGCTGGTTGTTGTAGAGCCCGCCCGAACCCTCAGGCCATTGCGCGGGGTCCCAGATTTGCACCTGCGGGCTGCCACGCAAGTAGATGCCACTGTCGCCGCCGGCCTCGATCTTCCAGTCCACCAGCATCTCGAAATCGCCGTAGTCCTTCGCCGTGCACAGGCTGTCGCCCTTTCCGTCGAAGCACAGCACGCCGTCCCGCACCGACCAATGCGCCGCCATGTTCGCGTCGGCTTCCTTTTGCGC